>CAYMKD010000097.1:0-8393 GCA_964390435.1 uncultured Pseudobdellovibrionaceae bacterium
AAAATAAATTATTTTAATTATAGATTTATTTCGCTGCTCCGGCAAATCAATTTTTAATTTTCTTGCTATATAATGTTTATTTTCTTAGGATCTTCGATTTAAACTTTAAATGTAAGGACATGTATGGGATGGTCTAGCGATGGTAAGGAAGGCGGATCCGATGGGAAAGAAGGATGCAAAGATGGTGGAACTGATGGTGGCTTTTTGACCGATCTCGACTTAGTTTTGATGGAAAGACAAGAAAATGAAATTTTCATTTTTTAGTTTGGGTGTATGAATAAACGACCTTTCATACCAAAAGACTATAGGCCTAATGTACCGGGGTCAAAACTGCAAGAACCTGAGGGTGGCAATTATACCTTTTCTAAATTGGAGAATGTCTCTGAATGCATTGTAATAATTTCTTCAAAAGAAGACATTGTTCCAGATGCTTTTTTAAGGGAAATTGACACATGCGACGGCTTTAAAAGATTATTTTATGATGACCTTGGGACGTCGTGGGATTTTATTTTCTCTAATGGTGGTTTGAAGTTTTTTACACACGATGGGATGGTCATTCCAAAATCGATTTATCAAAGACATCCTGGTGTTTCAAAAAAGCATCCATATTATCAAAAACACATCGCATTTTTTGAGGTGCTTGATTTATGGAAAGGGAATTTGATAGGTCAAAGAAGAGATCATCATCACAATACATCTAAGGCATACCAAGCAATCACATCTATTCGCAACGCCAGCAAAAGAATAGCGGGAAATGGAGTAGCATATCCACGCTCATTTTTCATAAAAACCAGCTTGAAAACAATACCGCAATTTAATGGTGAAATGATCGTAAAATCATGTTCAAACATTCGATCTCAGGTTGTATCTCAAAGCGAATTTAACAAATGGGATGCAAGCAACGTAAGGCATTTACCTACTCTATTTCAAGAAAAGGTGGATGGAAAAGATGTAAGAGTCCATGTTTGCAAAAATAATTTCTGGACACTCTTGGTTGATTCAAAAGATTGTGTAGACTACCGCTATGCATCGAAAGGATCAATCAAATACCAATCCATTACACTCCCAGATGATGTTATTGCATTCTGCAAAAGCATGTCACATCTTGAGGAAAACAAACTTATCGGTGTTGATCTGATAAAAACAGCACAAGGCTATTTTTGTTTAGAATCTAATCCAGGGCCTGGATGGAGTACATTTAATCATCCAACTAAGAAAAAATTCGCACAAGAAGTTTTCAACGAACTATTAAATCATCAATAAGGAGCAACCATGAACTACCTCTGTTTTTTAACGCTTTTAGGACTACTATCAATTAATTTTCATGGAGTTGGCACAGAAGAAATGAAGCAAATGAATTACAATTACGGACACCAAAACTTTGGGAAAGAAACTATTAATTCAATTCAAGCCAACGGATCAGTCATTCTAGATGGAACTAAGGTTTTAGGATTAGTGAAAGTTAATGGTAGTTTAGAGGCCGATGAAGCAGCTATCGACAGCCTTCAAGTGAATGGGCAAGCCGGTCTAAAAAATTGTTTAATTAGCAACAGTTCAATTATCAACGGATCCTTAACTGCTGATAACACCAATTTTCAAAATGAACTTTCTGTAGCTTCTCAGAAAATTACACTGAGAACATGTTCCGTAGATGCCTTAACGGTTCGTGAAGTAGTTGGCTTTGAAGGAGTTCAAGTGATTGATTTGCGAAGTGGAACTAAAATAACTGGCCCAATTGTTGTTGAATCAGGAAATGGAGAAGTCTGGCTTTCTTCAAACAGTGAAGTATCAGGTCAAATTAGTGGCGCAAAAGTATATAAGAAATGAAACCTATACTTCTTTACAGTCATGCTGAAGAGCCTATTACTAACCTCATGCTATCGGGTGAGCTTGACAGGGAATTCAACCCTGTCAAGATTTCATTAGAAGAGTTGTTAAATGATACAAGCATTTTAGACGAATTTAATGAAAATGAGACTAAGATCGAATGGACGCTAGTTTCCGGCGATAAAATATCTAATACAGAAAGCTTTTATCTAATTAATCGAGTCCTCTCGGTCCCCGAAGAACTTTTTAATGATTTTGCTGAGGAAGATAGACACTACTCTATAAATGAATTCCGAGCATATTTGGCTTTTGCTCTAGAAGCATTCCCAAAAAGCTCTTCTAAGCCTGGAGCATTTGGGCTTAGTGGGAATCGGTTGTCGCTCCCCCGTCAATGGGAAACAGTAAGAAGATCTGTTACAAATTTGAATGTTCCGAATTATTATTTAGGTAATATTGATCATATGATAGATGCTCAATCCTTAGTGCACTCTGATCCTCATGATTATTATTACTGGAAACCAAGCAAAGGTTTAGAAAGCACTTCCTTCGCTTTTGAACGGCCTAAAGGAATACCTGTTATAAGTTGCATTGCAGGAGAAGGTGTTGAGACATTTGCGTATCAATCCAACGAAAATATATCCTCTGAGCATCAACCTATGCTCAAAGAAATTAGCCGTGCCCTTGCTAATATTTTTAATTTTGACATAGCAGAAATTCTGCTATTTCTTGATGACGACAAAATTAGCTTTGGCATGATTTCCAACATTCCTTATGCATCTAAAAAAAGGCCTTGGTTTTCATCTATGCTGAAGACCTACATACGTAATGAGATTTCAAGGTAAAGCTGTGACTGGATCTAGTGTGCAAGTCCATAATATTTCTAAAACATTCTCCACTCATTTAATTTTACACAACATCAATATGTCTTTGTTCCCGGGAGAAATTTTAGGAGTTTCAGGGGCTAACGGCAGCGGCAAGACAACATTTATTAAATTAATCTGTGGCCTGATCTCCCCTGATAATGGAAATATTTGCATTCATGGTCATGATGTCACTAGAGAAAGAATTAAAGCCATGAAGCATCTCGGCGTGTTATTAGATGGGACTCGCAATCTTTATTGGAGATTATCTGCTTGGCAAAATTTTGTTTATTTTGCAGGGCTTAAGGGGATATTTGGTGACATCATGAGAATAGAAGGTGAATTCCTTTTAAAGTATTTTGGCTTATGGGATGTGCGACATCAAAAAATTGAATCATTCTCACTTGGAATGAAGCAAAAATTATCTCTATGCTGCACACTCTCTCATAATCCAAATATTATTCTTCTCGATGAGCCTACTATTGGTCTTGACTTTGAATCGCAACAATTACTAGTCGATTTATTAAAGATAAAAGCTTTAGAGCAAAAAACAATATTAATTTTAAGCCATGAACTTGAAATGTTAAAAACTCTATGTCATCGGAGAATAGTCATTAATGATCGAACATTTTTGGAATTGACTATATGAAGTTTCTAAGATTATTGAGGAATGAAATCGAAAAGGAGGTAGCCACAACCCTTAGCTACAGGTCGCAATGGGTTGGAGAGTTTTTATCCTTAATTATTTTTTATTTATTTTTGAGCAAGCTACCAGACAAGTTAGAGCTTTCAGTCCTTAGTTACTCTTTGTGGTTTTACTCTATGCTAATTGTGGGAGATATATCTGGAAAAATTTCATCTGAAATGCGACTAGGCACCTTAGAACAAATTTACCTATCTACTTACTCAGTGATCCACTTACTGACCGCAAAAATCATAGCCTCAATAGCACGCTGTGGACTCTTAATGTTTTGTTTACTTCTCATATTGACAATCAATAGCTATGCAAATGCACTCTATATTCCCGATTTATTTTTTTTTTTAGCTCTTTTATGCATTACCCCCGGCTTATTTGGCATAAGTTTATTAATTGGTGGCATCACTTTAATAATAAAAGATGCCGGATGGGTAGTCAATGTCGTAAACAATTCCATGCTATTCTTAAGTGGACTCTTCCTATCTATCGAAGTTTTTCCTCATTGGGTTCAAAAACTCTCTTTTGCAATTCCGACAACTCAAGCAATCACTTTGATCCACAAGAAGAATATTCTAGTTATGGATTGGGTTATCGCATCTTGTATTAGCCTTACCTATTTTTTACTTGGAATTACTTTTTTCTTTGTTTGTGACAAAAAGGCCAAGGCAAAAGGCTCCTTAGGTCATTATTAGACATAGCTATTTCCGCTAAATCTTGATGCTAAAGTACATATGAAATGATGCGAGGTGAACAAGGTTTCCCCTAACTACTCATGAATTTTGAGCCGTGCTTTAATATGGTGCTGATGCCTTTAGGATGCTTGCTGTGGGGGTAAATATCTAATTCGGCTTAATCAAACTAAGTTAAGATTATTTCAGCAACTGCCTTAGCTACAGAATTTACAATACTATTATGTCCGTGACCGGGAACGATAGCATAGCGTGCGTTTTGATCACCAACATCCATTAATGAAGAATCATAATTTGTCACCTGCCAATCATGTGGTGAAGCAATAAAAGTATATTCACGCTCAGGTCCACTAGAAAGTCCATCCATCCAGTCTTGATTCAACTGTTGATTACGTGCAGAGTCTGTGGGCATTTCTTTAGAGATATTTTTTGACATTAACCACGACAAGCCCAGTTTATTAGCAAGATTCACTAAAGAAGATCCTTTACAGGCTCCCACAATTGATATAAATCGCAATTTTTCAATATTTGCATTACAATCCGATTTTGCAAGTTCAGCTTCAATGGCTCTTGAAATCCTTCCCCCATTTGATACACCAACTAAAACCAATTCTTTTTCTCCAGATGTTTCTGCCCATTTTGCAATTTCTTCAATGATAGGTTTTATCATGTCGTCTAACTTGGCGTTTCCTTTTTGAAGAACACGAGGGACAAAAATATCCGTCTCAGAAAGATCTCTTTTCTGCATTTTATCAACGATTTTTTTAAATTGGGTAGGATTATTATTAAGTCCATGTACGCAAACAACAAGTCTTTTTTTGGATAAGCCCGCATCTGTCTTTGTTAATGGATCCATCTGAGTATCAACACGGTGCACAACAAGACTAATCCTGCTAAAAGCATAACCTATGAGGGTTCCAAAGCTTTTAATTGAACTAATAGCTTTTTTTGTCCAAGGAGTTTTTTCAAAATAAGAGATGCAAGAGGGAGCGTTGTCGAAAAACTTAACTCCTTGAATTTTCGATACTGGTTGTAAACTCATTAGATTAACTCATTACCCTATAATCAAAGTGAAATTTTATAGTGTTTATAAATAAAAATCAATGTTTTAATTATTTTTATATTAAAAAGTTTGTGGGATGAAAAACTTTAGAATAAATGTAACAAAGCACCCCATTTGCATTTTCCCCACCAAATAGAACGTTCTGCAGGCTTCCTAAAGATAGAGAAAGTTATGCCCGCGCTATTAATATTAAAGGGAAGTCGTCGGCCAATCTGAAAATAGAGAAACTGATTATATTTACTTGGCATCTACCACGCTTTATGTTAAAAATTACACCTCAGCAAATAATCCTCATTAATAAAAACAGCAATTATTTCAGGTGAAAACACGTGTAACCCACTAGCAATATACCAAGACAAGACAAAGAATTCTATTTAGATACACACTCTCCTCTTAAAGATGAACGAGCAACTAAAATCCAAAGTGCCATTCGTGGATTTCTTGCTAGAAAGAGCTTTTTGCCCTCTTCCCTCTACCCAAGTTACAGTAAGAGATGTGAATCTTTAGATGACTCTATTCCACGTGCAGCAGATGGAAAAACAGTCGTTTACTTACCTTTAGATGTAGAAAAAATTGGCTTGTCAAATGACGCAACTTTTTAAATGGGCTTATATTGACTACCTTGTAGAGAAAAATAAAGATGATGACCATCTGATTCGAATTCGATATGACAACATCCCGTTTATCCGTACTGAAACAGAAGGAAAGCCTTCAGTTTCTATAGGGGCTTTCAAGGTTCGCTATTGTCAAAGATGACAGCATTCAGAAGGTGATCTGAGGCGGTTTTTCTTCTTTCTAAACGCTCTTGGTACAGTTCAGCTTGGAGGTATGGGTCAACAATTTTCCCTTCTTCATCGTAGACAACAGCACTTCTTGTGCCACATACGACTTTAACGTTTTTTGTTAGGATATGATCAAGTGCATTAGGGGCTAAGATACCTTCCTTAAATTTGTATCTGGAGTCAATGCCTTCTATCCCAATATAGGTAGAATCAGCGATTGATTTATGAACAAAGAACAGATCCCCCTCGCGATAGTCTACTCCACCAGCAAATGGCCCTTCTCTCATTTCCTGGATGAATTTTTCACCCCCTGCAGCCCCTTCAAAAGCATTTAAATCGCCACCAAATATAATGGGGAGATTAGAGTTTTGCCCAATAAAATCTCTCACAAATTCATGCACTTTGATCACTGTGTCGTGATAGGAAGCAGGTATATGCTCCGTGTGTGTGGTAAAAATTGCAAACTTGTGGCCTGTTTTTGTATTCACAACTTCTACACCCAGAATCCTGCGTTGATGAATGCCAGATGTTGATGGCAAATTGGCTAAAGCATGTCGCTGTACCTGAAGTTCGGGGCTTAAGGCAAGTGTCGAAGTGAAAGTTGACGATTCACCAAACACCTCCTCTTCCTCGACTAGCTCCGTAGGCCTACCGGTAATATTATTGAAGGAAATCCAGGTTGGATAGACATCTTTTAAATCTTCTTTTAACTCAAACACTGCGTCAGGCGTGGCTTCTTGCAGAGCAAGAAAGGAGGCGCCTTGAGGGACCTTATCGCGAATATTCTTTATTTCCTGCACCATGACTTTTCGCCTATTATCAAAACGCGCTAAGTGTTGTTCCTCTTTAGTTACAGTTGATGGTTCATTTTGATCACCTATGATTCCTCTTTCATTATAGTTCAATTTCATAGTGGACTTAGCTCTTGAAAGAAGACGAGGGAGGTTCTTGACACAGTCCTCAATACTATTAATGAGAAACGTAAATCTCTCGTACATTGCCGATCCATTTACCTCCTCATCCCTTAGAAGCCTCAATTGCTCAAGGGCGAATTGATAACCTAGCAGCTCATTATTTTGAATTTGTTCTTGGGCATCAGCTAAAGCGTCGTCGATGTTCTTACCTTCCTTTAGACCTTGTTCTGTAAGTGGAGAAAGTCGATCACGTACGATTGCATTTATGGGTGTATACGAAAGGGCATATCTACTAATTGTTTTAAACTGAGTTGGTGTGAGAAAATCTGGAAATTGACCTACTAAATACTTTGAGAAATATTCAATTAATTCTGGCTCGCATTTATTTTGGCGTTCTACAGGTAAGTAAATGTTGTAATAAAATCCAATCACATAATCATCACGATTAGCCATTGATGGCAAAGGTGCATCAACCGAATTGCACTTTTCCGGATGAATATAAGTTTCCACTGGTTGGAGAGTTGTGAGTGCTAAAGCTGCAGCTAAAAATAACGCCATAATTGCAGTCCCCATTTTTAATAAGAATGTCTTTTAGGTACTCCATTCGACAACTGTAACAGTATAGTCAGATATCTATTATTATTCAATTATAAATTATTGTAGATCATTGTCTTAAGACTATTATATTTTACATGAGTGATACATAAACAAATATTTTTTAAATTTCTGCATATAATAATATTTGTTTATTAATTTATTTTTATGAGGAAAATGGGTTTAGAAAAAGGTATCAATCGCTTTGGAACTGTCTCTGGAACTATTTTTGGAATATTTTTTTCTCTGATTGTGAGTCTCTTAAGCTTGGAACATGGATTATTTGATTACCTGTCTAGTCGATTCAGTGAAATATCAGATGTAATAAATAATTCTACTTCAAGGCAATCGATTCAAGATCCTTTAGCTGGGTATTACGTAGACGATTTTGTAGAAGATATTCCAATCTTTTTTTCAGTCTATCTCCCCTCTTCTCTATGACAATACTGGTAGTCGTAATTCCGTTTTTGTTTGGCTTATATGCGATTAAAGGAACTACTAAGACTATAAATTGGGTTATCAAGGGATTTAGAGAATAATTAGGTGAGTTTGAAAAATAGTATTTCAGTATTACGGTGCAATGACGGTACACCGACTCCCCTATTTATTCATTTCAATCCATCACAATCTAGCAGCCTTTTATATGCAACTTTCTTAATATGGGAGTCCATCTCTCTCATACCCCAGTGGTCGCTGGTTCAAGTCCAGCTTGCCCCACTTTTCAACCACTCATATATTTCTTAACAAAATGTTGGCACATAAACGAAAATATATGCAAAGAACAACAAGTCTTATCTATGACTTCAACGGTTGATTGGTTAATAAAAACCTTAAAAATAGAACAATGACTACTGACATACAAAAGCAATCCATCCATCATAATCGGCTGATAGGAACTTTATATACTCTCCATCTCGACTTTAGCATTTTTTGGCATAAAAAAAGGCAAATTAGTATCTTAAATCGT
>CAYMKD010000098.1:0-320 GCA_964390435.1 uncultured Pseudobdellovibrionaceae bacterium
TAATTGGAGTGGCGGACTACCTGTAACAGTGGACGCTGTTGGATATATTCGTGCTACATTCTTTGACCAACCATCTCAGTCTGCAACCTTACGTCTAAGAAAAGCAGATCTTGGATTAGAGTTAGAGCTTTCTGGGAAAACGACTGGTTTTACCGGTGTTGAAAAAGATGGCATGGTTGATTTCGGCTTAGTCATGCCAGGCATGAGTCGCTATGACCTATTTGGTTTTGATATAAGTAAAATTGTAAGCCCCTACAGTGATAAGATTTCTATTATAGGAAATGAAGTTGATATTCCAAGCAATGTAACCCTACCAAAAC
>CAYMKD010000098.1:330-8383 GCA_964390435.1 uncultured Pseudobdellovibrionaceae bacterium
GAAAATTATGGTATTTTTCCGATCAATTTAGATAAGCAGAATTATCGAACTTATTTCTCTAGTCCTGGAGTAAAACTGGTTTACTCAGCACATGGGAATTTTCCACTTAAACAAGTTGTAGATGCCATCAGACAAGAGAAACCCTTTTCTGAACTCATAGATTTATTTAACTTTAAAAGTGGTAGCTTTAAAAATATAGATATCAATACCACAAGCAATAACTCTGATCTTACTGTAAACGAAATAACATTTAATAGAGTTCTGCAAATGCGTGGCCCACAGTTTGCGACTGATGAGACTGCACTTGCTCTTGGTTTAATTGATAATACAGGTCTTATGGTGCCAACAGATGTTAAAAGACTTAAGCAAGGACAAGTTACAAATATAAAGTTTGCTCCTAACTACTCAGCTCATTTGCTTAGTGTGTTAAAAAAATCTTCAGACTTTGAAAGTGCAACGGCTAAAGATTACTCTCGTCTCTCTGCAGTACTTGTGCCTATGACGGCTAATTATCAGCCAGAGTTTATTCCTTTAATGGATTCTCCAATTGTACAACAACAGGGTTTGACCTTAAACTTAAAGGTTCCACAAATTCCAAACTCAGTTCAAGCTGTTACAACTTATTCTCTTCTATCTAAAGTTGTTAAAACAAACTCTTTAGAAAAGAAAATAGCCGTTTGGGAAGTTTACAATCCAACTTGGGTTGATGGTTTTACAATGCCAACATGGCCAGAATCAACGCCTATTGAACCAGGCTCAATGCGCTGGGATGTATCTTTTGTTGGAACACAACGCAGTTACTACTTTATTAATGGCCCAGAGCTATTATTAACAGCAACACACTTAACTCATGCTGCAACAGATTTCTAAAGTAGCTCTATCTTTACTGTTCTTATTTCAATGTGGCTGTGCACTGTTTGCACAGCCTGACTCTGCACTTAAAGATACCGGACCCAAACAAAAAGTTTACTTTGCAAAATATGAAGATGTTTGGAGGGCTGCTCAATTAGCAATGGCCCGCTACTATATGAGTGTAAATAATATTGATACTGGGGTTCTTGAAACAGACTTTATTAAAGGCCTTGATGGCTGGCAAGCCCCAGACTCTGCAAAGCCCCTTTCTACTGGACAGAGATATAAACTCACTTTACGAATAGCGAAGGGACGAGTCGGCAAGAAAGAATCTGTCCGTGTCACTGCGACAAAAAGAACTGAAATCCAAAAAGACTTCTTTTCAGAATCCGAGCCGCTTCAATCTGATGGCCTTGAGGAAGAGGTTATTTTGTATCGTATTGAACGAGAATTAATTATTGATAAGGCCTTAAAAAAAGCAGCTAAAAAATCATAATTTTTTAACGAAGTGCTTTTTGATATGCTCCAGCTACTTGAGCCACACGCGGGTCAGAATCATTTAACAAAGATAAAAATAAATTTTTTTCATATAACCCTGTTGATTTTAAAAGAACTTTGGCTACTTGCGCTCTAATCCATAAGCTCTGCCCCTTAACAAAGTTTTTTTTATCACTTAAGGATTTCCATAAAGCTTGTCTATCCTCTGCTGCTTTAGAGCTCGCCAAAATTTTTACTGCGGCTGATCTAACAACTAAAGCTTTGTCTTTTTCTAAGCGCTCACGAGCAATTTCATATTTTTTACTTGAATTGTTTTTCTCTAGTGCCACAAGAGCTGCGTTTCTAAAATACCAAGTTTTATGACGACTTAAATCAATTAAATCCTTTTCAACCTGTGACCCTTTCGATTGAGCCATCGACATCACCGCTTGCCAGTGTTGAGGCATAGAAATTTGCGTATTTAATAAAATCTCCTTAAGACCATTATAATACTCTGGGTTCTTTTGAATAAGACTTTTTCTGTTTGCTGGAGGCAAAGAAAGAAGGTCTAATACATCTTGTGGTTTAGGGCTTCCTGCAGCTATTTGCACAATAAATGTAAAAGAAATAATAAAACTAAGCTTTTTCATCAAGCTGGCTCGCTTCAGAGAGAAGCTTCTCTGTATCTAAATTCTCTTCAAGAACATTTGATGTAGTAATTGAACTTGTATCAACAGCACTGATATCAGCTGCTTCTGAGAGCATTTTATCCATATTCACACCTAGATCTGGAGCTGCCTCTGGCTCAGAAGCTGTTGCTTCTACCGGAATTTTATCAGTCTGCACTGTTGTGGCAACAGGAGCTTCTTCTGCGGCCGGAGCAGCTTCAACTGATGATGGTGCGGCGTCTACCTCTGGCGTCACGGCAACTGGTGGTACTTCAGCTGACGGAATAGACTTTTCAACATCAGGTGGACTCTGTGCTTTTTGATCTTCTACCGCGGCTGCAAACTCTTTCATTAAATTATCATCAACATAGTCTGCTTTAGGAGCCTCTTCTGCTGGAGCGACTTCAACAGAAGCTGGTTCCACCACAACTGGCTCTGCGGCAGGCTTTTCTTTTTCTATAATTTTAGGTTCAGCTGCTGCTGGCGCAGGAGTCTCCTCTGCTGGCTGCGCAGTTGCCTCTGAAGGTTCAGGAGCAACAGGCTCAGCACTTGCTCCTGCTGAAGGTACGGCTGCTGTAGGAGCTGCACCACTTTTTAATTCTTCAAGTTGTTTTTGTAGCTTAGCATTTTCATCTTTAAAGAAAGACAGATCTGCAATGTCTTGCTCAATAATCTCATACTCACTTAGCTTGGCTTGCAAATCTTTAATTTGCGTTTCAAGTTGTTTTTTATCTTCGCTTGAAGCTACTGCTCCTTCGGGCGAGTTGTTCTGACTTAATTTTTGTTCTAGTGATTTAATCAATTCTTCTTTAGTTTTTAATTCACTATCTAATTTTGCAATCTTTCCTTCTAACTCACCACTCCCCGCTGCAGCCTTAGGGCTATCACTCTCTTTTGCTGGGGCAGCAGGTTCTTTAACTGTCTTAGTTGCAGCCGGAGACTGAGCTCCACTTTCTAAAATTTTTTTTAGTGTCGCCTCAATATTGGTTAGGTTCGGACTTGAGGAGTCGCTAGTATCTTTTTTAAAAAAAGCTCTTATTGAGAGAAAAATGATTGTTATTAAAATTAACCCAATCAAAGACTCAATAATAGCCGTATTATGGTTAAAAAAATTCTCTAAAAATTGATCTATATGCACTCTTCAATATTGGGGCTATCTAAAGAAAAGGTCAAGGATCTCAAGCACATCCCCATGTCTCATAGTCTAGTTACTGTCATAAAATTGCAGCAGACCTCGACTAGACCAAGTCAACAGACCATGTTAGGAATAACGAATGTTAAAAAACTACGATTTAATTATTGAACAAGCCACTTGTCTACTACCAGACTCAAACGCTTCATTTGGGTTAAAACAAGATGTCGCTGACATCGCTATTCTCGGTGGCAAAATTGCCGCCATTGAGCCACGTATTAAAGCCTCTGCACAACAAACTATTCAAGCCCAAGGACTGCATCTCTTACCCGGACTCATAGATACTCAAGTTCATTTTAGAGAACCAGGTATGACTCATAAAGAAGATTTAGAAAGTGGCTCTCGCTCTGCAGTCATGGGTGGCATAACTGCTTTATTTGAAATGCCCAACACTGTTCCAGCAACGACGACAGAAGAGGCTTTAAATGATAAAATTAAACGAGCTCAAGGTCGATCTTGGACAAACTTCGCTTTTTATGTGGGGGGCTCTAGTGCTAATGCTCATGAATTAGCAAAGCTTGAACAATTACCTGGTTGCTGCGGCATCAAAGTATTTATGGGTAGCTCAACTGGCACTTTATTAGTTGAAGATGATGAAGTTTTAGATCTTATTTTTAAAAATGGTCAAAAACGAATTGCCCTACATAGTGAAGACGAACATCGACTTAAAGAGAGAAAGCACATTGCTATTGAAAAAAAGGACGTGCATTTTCATCATATATGGAGAGATGTGGAAACAGCCTTAATCTCTACCAAAAAACTTCTTGCCTTATCTGAGAAGCACCAACGCCCTGTGCATGTGCTACATATTTCAACTGCTGACGAAATGAGTTTATTTAATAAACACAAACCTCGCGTGAGCGTTGAAATTTTGCCTCAACACCTAACGCTCTCTGCCCCAGAGTGTTATGACCGTTGGGGCACTCTAGCTCAACAAAATCCGCCCATAAGAGAAAAATATCATCAAGATGTGCTCTGGCAAGCTGTGGCCAACGGTACAGTTGATATCATGGGCTCTGACCATGCACCTCATTTATTGAGCGAAAAACAGCTTCCTTATCCTCAGAGCCCATCAGGAATGACAGGTGTACAAACCATGCTCCCCATCATGCTCAATCATGTGAATAATAAAAAACTCTCGCTTGAACATCTCACAAAGTTACTTTGCACCAATCCTGCGCAAATTTTTAAAATTAAGAACAAAGGTGCTCTTAAAGTTGGAAATGATGCTGATATAACAATTATTGATCTTAAAGCTCAAAGAACAATTGAAAATAAATGGATTCAAAGCAAATCCGGCTGGACTATTTACGATGGTTGGAAAGTTACTGGATGGCCCAAAATGACTCTCATCAATGGTCAATTAGTTATGAGTGATGATCAATTAATAGGAAAACCCACCGGCCAAGTTCTTGAGTTTTTGTAAAAGAGATTTGGCTTTCTCAAGCGCCCTTTTTCTTTTTAAAGAAGCTTGAAACAACATCACTTAAATCTCGATTTAATAGATCTTTAGGCTTTTGTTGTTTTTCTTGAATTTGCAGAAGATTTAATTCACGTTTTGCAGCTATTAAACCTGGTTCTAAAGATAGGCTTTTTTCAAAGAATTTTTTTGCAGCTGCAGTTTGCCCCTGAGCCTTTGCCACTAAACCTGAAACATAAGAAAAAAGAGCACTGTATTTATCTTCTGGAGGGACTTGCATAAGATCAAATTCAATTTCTTTTATAGCTTTAGCTCGTTCTTTAATGTGATCAATGCAACCCACTTTAGCCCATACAATATAGAGTTTAAAATTATCCATAGGGATATTTGAACTTGAAATTTCTCTAATAGCATCAAGTGCTTTTTGATACTGAGACATACTTAAAAGTTTTTTTACATTCTCATACTTCTCTTCAGTTTTTATTTTCTTTTGTAATTCTGAATCCACCAACATTTTTTCATATTTTTCTCTAGCTTCTTTATCATTCATTAGACCCATAGTTTGAGTCACTCGATCTTTAATTTGCTTATAAATGTCCTGCAAAGCCTTAGACCCACCCGATTTAGCCGGCTCTGGTCCTAATGCACGTATAAAATCCTCACAGATTTTTTTTACTTCCGACTCCTTCATATAAGGTCTAGCCCCTATGAACTCAAACATCTCAACTTCATTTTTACTTTTACACTGCTCATTTAATTTTTTTAAACGACTTGTTCTCTGCAGTTCCGTTTCAGCAATTACCTGCTCATCAAAAATTAAAAGCCCTGTAGTTAATAAAAAGTGCAGAGCTTTATAAGCCTGATCTTCTGGAAATGCGTTTTCATCTATAAGGGAGCTTAAACTCTTTCCAGAAGTCATGTGGTTTACAAATTTAGGCAAGCCAACCATTAGTGGTGTCTTTAAAGCCGGATGAGTTATTGAAAACGTAGGGCTTAATTTTAATTGATGCTCACCCCACGCTTGATAATTCGATTTTAACCATGATATGGATATTTTTGAAACAATCCAATCATGCAAAAAAGGCATTAACGACTCTGAGTCGATCTCAGCTCCCCGACTCTCAACCTCAGTACTTACAAAATTAATTTGAATTGAACCTTTAAAAATCGTTTTTGAAAGTCTTATGTTCATTTGCTCTGCCATAGCAATATTCAGAGCATGGGGACTTAATAAGTTCTCTTCAATAAGAGTTTGACCAATTTTTCTATTGGTTTTGTTTTTGAGCACGCTCTCAATTTCATCATTGGTTAAAAAGCCGCGATCTATTAAGAGCTTGCCTGTATACGTATCTTTATCATCAACATCAACACCCACAATTTTCCCGTCATTAAAAGAAACACCCAAGACCTGATTATCCTCACGGACTATGTTTAAGTGCCCACTTACATGAGCCTCTACAAGCAAACTAAATATAAATGGCAAATCATAACCATCAACCTTATCTAAACGTTCAATTGCTTTTCTCTTTTCACGATGACTTGCTTTTGGTTTTGAAAACAGTTCGTACAAAGCCTTTCGCGGTGACACTTCTTCTAGTGAAGAATTATTGATTTTTACTAAATCTAAAAGTTCTTTAATTTCAAAAGGCTTTTTTAGTAGAGCAACAGCTCCTGTTTTAGATAAAGCTTCTTTAATAAATGCTTTATCGGTAAAAACACCCGACATTAGTATTACTGTAGCTGCCTTTATGAGCCCTTCTTTTTTTATTCGAACTACAAAATCAACTCCAGGAGTTTGAGGAAGCAAACAGTCTACAATAATAAAGCTATAAATATTTTGTCGCAAATCAACTAAGGCATCATCAGGCTTAGTAAAAATAGATACACTAAGTCCTGCTCTTTTCAAAGCTTCGCTGAGAGCTTGTCCAAGAGAAACATCATCTTCTAAAATTAAGGCTTTAGCTTGTTGAGATACCACTTAGTCCTATCGGATCTATAAGTGGTAAGCTTTATCGCCTTTAGTCTTGAGTTAATTATTTTTTAATGAATTTAAAGTACTTAGACTCCATTATATCCATTTCCATTTCGTTTCCAGCACTGTCTTTTACGCTGCTTGGAGGAGTAACCCCTTGTTCATTAAACTCCTGGCCTTGCTTAAAAAGGACCATCTTTTCTTCTCCAGAATCGTCATTATAATAAGGTACATAAAAGGAAGTCACCTTACCTTTAGCTGGCAAAAAACCTTCAACCATGTTTATTTGATCTACAATAATTTTAGGACATTCATCATATATAACTGTAGCTTCACCAGCACTTGAAATCCACTTAATCCACTCTCTAATACCACATGAATTAATACTCTTAACATCTTTTAAATGAAGCTCTACTTGAGAAACTCCAGACAAACTGTAATTGGAAAAATCAACATCTTCATCTATGATACCACTCAAACTTATATTTAGCTTGTCTCCATCTTTTTGCATTTTTACTTCAATTGCCATTTTTTAACTCCTATAAATTTTTAAATATTAACTTAAAATATGTAAGGACTTTTTTATTGATTCGCGCTCTCGGTTGTTTAGCTTAATAGGAACACAACATGTTACGCAAGTCTGAACGCCAGGCTTAACACCAAAATACATGGCATCACTTTTTTCAAACATTATCATGCAGCCTATTCCAGCTCCGCCAGCTCCAAAATTCATTTTAGGTCCAGCTCCGTCACGGCATACATCGACCAAACGATTGATAAAAGAACTTATTTGCAAACTACCAATGGGGTCTGAACAGCTTATTATTAATCTCTCATCATTATGACTTATTTCAAAAACAGCGCTTTTTCCTTCATCATATGGCGTGCTATTATGCCCCAACTTTAGATGCTCGCGTGGCGCATCAATAATTGCGTTCATATAAAGCTCTTCAATTATAGAAAAAATGTTCTCTAACACTAATGGCCGCACGACAGGCTTTAAATAATCTTCAATATCTTTCATAAGTGTAGCTTTTTCTTTACGGCTATTAAATTCAAATTTTTTCTGCCCTACAACATCAGATAATATTGCGTTTCCAGCATTTGAAAAATAGAGATCTGGGTTTTCAATTAATTTTGCAGCAGCCTTTAGCTCATCAAGCAAAAACAAAGATTCTTTTTGTAAAAGATGTTTTATATTCTGAGATTTAACCTTCTCTACGACTTCTAAAGAAGTCATCCCCATACTAACTAATACTGTTTTTTCTAAATTTAAATTATTTAATGAATCAGACCATTCACATAAGCTTATAGAATCTGAAATAAGAGACCAAATATCATTTGGCAGATCTGCAAAAAAATTTTTAGTTTTTTCTATTCGCTTCATGCAGATTCACCAACTCGACACATAAAGAAAGTAATATCATCAACTAATACGGCATTTTCTCGATAATTCTTAATTTTTTCTACAA
>CAYMKD010000099.1:0-5868 GCA_964390435.1 uncultured Pseudobdellovibrionaceae bacterium
GGAAAGTGTTCTTTAATTAATCTAACACCCTCAATGGTTTCTGCAGCAGAACCTATATAATTTTCGTCCCCAGTAGCACACGGAAAAACAAGCGGATCAAAATAGATATCTTCAGGTCTAATGCCATATTTTTTTGTAAGTAGATCATAGGATCTTTTGGCAATGTCTAATTTTCTTTGTCGTGTAACGGCCATGCCTTGCTCAGGATCTTCATCAATTGTACCAACGACTAGAGCTGCACCATAGTTTCTAGCAAGAGGAACGACCTTCTCATAGCGCTCTTCACCGTCTTCTAAATTAATAGAATTAATGATGGCTTTACCTTGGCAATAAGTAAGAGCCAGCTCGATGACTTTCTCATCTGTAGAGTCAATCATGAATGGAACTCGCACAAGTTTAATGGCTTGTTCCATAAAGTTTTTAACATCTTCAATTTCATTGCGATCTGGATTTGAGAGACAAACATCAATAATATGAGCACCGGCTTTTACTTGAGTGCGGGCAACCTCTGCGGCTTCCTCATACTTTTCTTGATTAATGAGAGTTTTAAATTTTTTACTGCCAATACAGTTGGTGCGCTCGCCAACAATGATGGGTCTCATATCATCAGTGATTTCTAAGAAATCGATTCCAGATAGATAAGATTTTGTGATTTCGGGAATAGCTCTTGGCTTCATACCCTTAACAAGATTTGCAAAGCTATGGATGTGGCCAGAGTGAGTTCCACAACAACCACCAACAATATTAATCCAACCTTGTTCAATAAAGTGTCTTAGAACTTTACTTACCATTTCAGGCGTTTCTAAATAACAACCGTCTTCATCGGGTAGGCCGGCATTAGGGACACAGGCAATGCGAAAAGGTGAGAGTTTTGCTAGAGTGCGCACATGATCCGTCATAAACTCTGGTCCTGTGGCACAATTAAGCCCTATGTAAAATAAATCTTTATGCATAACTGAGGCTAGAAGAGCATCTACTGTTTGTCCTCCAAGCATAGTGCCCATGGTTTCAATAGTTCCAGAGATGGCAATTGGCAGGCGCAAAGATTTTTCGCGAAAGAGACGATCCATGCCCATAAGAGCCGCTTTTATATTACGAGAGTCTTGACTAGTTTCTATTAAAAAATAATCAGCTCCGCCATCCATAAGGCCGCGAGCCTGTTCGTAAAAATTATCTTCCAGTTCTTGAAAAGTTGTACCACCTGTAACAGAAAGAGCTTTGGTTGTTGGACCAACACTTCCAGCCACCCACCGCGGGCGCTCTGGAGTTGAAAACTGCTCACAGGCCTTTCTGGCAATTTCAGCAGCTTTTTTATTAATCTCATAAGCTTTTTCCCCAAGGTTATACTCATTTAAAACAAGAGGTGTCGCTCCAAAAGTATTGGTTTCAATGATATCGCTGCCAGCTTCTAGATAGAGTTTATGCACATCAAGAACTATATCAGGCCTTAGAAGAACTAAGTTTTCATTGCAGCCTTCGAGCTCTTCGCCACCAAAATCTGCAGCAGTTAAGTTGCGATCCTGCAGCGCTGTTCCTGTAGCTCCATCAATTACTAATATTCTCTCGTTTGCTGCATTTAATAAGCTTTGAGATCTGGTGGGAATTGGCAATATTTGCGTATCAGTAAGATTCACGGGTTTTAGTGGTCTTTCGTTAGTAGTTTTAAAGGGTGAAACCTAACAAAAATGCTAAGTAAATTCAAACTTATGGGAGAGGCAGGCAAGCCAAATATTGCATAGCATCATTTAATTTATGAGTGTTTTCTTTATATATTTGAAAAAAGTAACAGCATGTAAACCCTTTACAGAGCTCGCAGAGAGTTATTTTCAATATTTATAAATTCATATAGTGAGTAAGTAATATTTAACAGGGAGAGTCTATGCGACTTTTATTTTTAACAGGCTTATTGTCTTTAACTTTTCAACAGGTCCATGCTGGGAAATCAATTAACTCTTATGATTTTCAAACTAAAAATATCTATGATTTTGGTATTCAAGGGACTGGTAAAGTCGTACTTACTTTCGACGATGGTCCAAATGCTAACACTTCTCGTTTATTAAACCTATTAAGAAAATACAATCTTAAGGCCACTTTTTTTGTATTAGGACAAGCAGCTGCAGCTCACCCAGAAATTATGCAAGTGATGAAAGATGATGGACATATTATTGCAAACCACTCTAAAAATCATGCCGATCTTGGTAAATCACGTTACCAAAATGATCCAGGCCGTTTGGTTGAGCAGATTGAAGACACTCATAACATTACAAAATCTTATTTTCAAAATTCTCAACGTTGGTATTTTCGCGCACCTTATGGGGCTTGGAAATCTGCTAATGCAGGTATTTTGAATGCATTACCTGAACTTAAAAAATACATTGGTCCTATTTTTTGGGATATTGGCGGAGCAATTCAAAAAAACTCTGCTGGAGAACTTACAGCAGCTGCTGATTGGGATTGCTGGTATCGTGAGTACTCAGTTGAAAAGTGTTTAAGGGGATATAAAAATGAAACTTTAAGTCGTAATGGCGGAGTTGTTTTAGCCCATGATGTTCACTCTAAAACTGTAACTATGATGGAGAGTTATATTCCATGGCTTGTAGAGAATGGTTACCAAGTCGTTACTATGGATGAGCTTAGAAGCTTAGATAAATACGAAGCGAAGTAAGTTAACGAATTATTCCAAATCTAATTTTTAACACAGTTAAAATCATACGGAGTCCATCATAAACAGGGTGGACTCGGCTTTCATCAATATGTTGCCAGACTACGGGAATTTCTAAAACCTTAAGCTTATGGTTTTGGGCTTTGATAAGAAGCTCTACGTCCCATGCAAAGTCATTAACCTTAAGATTATTCATAAAAGGCAAAAGAGATTTTCGATTAAATAATTTAAAACCACACTGGGTATCTTTAAATGGAAGGCCTGTCATTAAGCGCACAAACACATTAAAGCATTTACCTAGATGTTCACGAATCCAGGATTGCTTAATAAGAAGCTCACTACCTTTAAGATCACGACTTGCTATGGCGCCCTGGGCATTTTTTTCCAGTAGGTGCTTGGCGAGTTTATTGAGCTCGGTCCAAGGGGTGGCCATATCAGCATCGGCAATAAGGATATAATCTTGTGTGGCTTGTCGTAATCCCAGATGAATAGCGTGGCCTTTGCCATAGTTTTGTCCACTCTCAATTACTTTGAGTGAAGCAAAAGATGAAATAAATTTTTGTGCAACTTGAATTGTTTGATCTTTTGAGCCGTCATCAACCACTAGTATTTCGTTTATAATGGCATTGAGCTGCCTCTTTTCAATTAATTCTTTAAGAGTATTTAGAGTGTGAGGTAGGCGGAACTCTTCATTGTAAGCTGGTATAATAATCGAAACATTCATTTAAAAGCCTTAAATTGTGAGTGTGTCATGGCTCACATTCTTGGTATAGATTCTATTCATTTTTCAGCCAAAGACTCAAGTCAACACGCAAAAAAGGTATTTTTTCTGCGAGTTTGAACTGGCTTTGTAGATAAGAGTTAAAATCAGCACTGGTGGGGCCCTTTTCAATTAGAATAATGCAAGTTTTAGAATTTTGAGCTACTTCATTTTTCAGTTTAGTCATATCGGTTTGCCAGGTAGTGAAAAAATCAATCTGCTTTAAGTTCAAAGACTTAAAGTAATATTGAGCAATATCTTTAAAGTATTCGTTGCTCACTATGAGGCAGTTATTTAATTCTTGAAGCTCATGAGCCTTTATAGCAACATGACGATTTTGTTCTTTTTGAGGTTTAGAGTAATACTGATGATAAAATAAAATATCAGCTAATTGAAGTGTTGAGAATAAGCAGCAAAGAATTAAAAAAGTAGAATTTTTAATTTTAAATTCACTTAAGGCTTTAGCTAGGAAATACCACAGTATTGGAACAACTACAGTGAAGTAACGATTGGTCATGATTGGTGTGAAAAAATAAGAAATAAAGTAAGCTGTTAAATAAAGTCCAAGGACACTAAATAAGAGCCAAGACTTTTCAATCTTATCTGCTTTTCGAAAGCCTAAAACTAATAGGATAAAAGCTAACAAGCTTGTAATGGCAGAGTCGGCAAAAAGAAATTTGAAATATGCGGTCATTTCTATTATTGGGGGAAGATCCATAATATGTAGAAGCCCAAGTTTAGAAGTTACAAAAAAAATCCAAGGAAGTAACAGAATAGCTGGAGTTAGAAAAACTAAAGACCATCTTGCAAAGCCCTTAAAGCTTCGAACAGTAGTGTATAACAGTGAGACTCCCTGAGTGAAAACCATCAAGGCGCCAAAGTAATGAAGCCAGGACATGGCAATAAGACTTAAAACATAAAGCCAAGGTTTTTTATGAGATTTATCATTTATCCATTGAGATAAATTTTTAAACTCAAAAATTGTTAAAAGACTTAAAAACATTAATAAACTATAGGGCCTCGCCTCTTGGGAGAAGTAAATAGCCACGAAACTTGTAGAAATAATAGAGAGAAGTGCTATTAAAAAACGATTGCTAAATTGTCGATGGTAGCAGATGGGCAGAAGTAAGCTCATTAAACCAAAAATAAGAGTAAGAAATCTTACCCCAACCTCATTATCTGGCAAAAAAGGACTTAAATAGTAGTAGAGAAAGTGAAAGCCAGGGGGATTTACATCATGAACAAAAATAGCTTTTTTTAGCTCACTAAAACTAGGAAAATATTCCAGACGCGCAATCCACAATTCATCAAACCACAAAGAGTCATAAGAAATATGAAAAATTCTTAAGAAACATCCTAAAAAAATAAATCCGGTACTTATTAAAATAAAACTTAAATATTTGTTTTTCTTTGAAAGCTCTGTGTCCATCATAATTTATTGATCCAAAATGCATTTAAAAAGATTATCAACATAATTGGGCCAAGTATGCAGCGGATTATTAGTAGTTTGAATGCGATTAGGAAGTCTTTTAACTTTTTCTTGAGCTAAAAAAAGTCCTGCAGCAATTGAGTAATTATCGGCCGGATCTACGAAAATGCCTTCGCCTCCACAGGCCTCTGGAAGACTGCTACCGTAAGAGGTAATAGCAGGAACACCTTTACAGGAGGCTTGAGCAATAGGGAGCCCATAACCTTCATAGTGAGAAAGCATGGCGACCGCACCTGCATTTTCAATTAAAAGATTAAGCTCTGGATCTGAGAGATAACCAGTTCTGATAATGTCTTTTTTAAATTTAGAAGTATAAATTCTTCTTTCAATAGCACTATTTTTCCAGCCTGTAGATCCTACAAGGACAAGTTTCATTTGTGATTCAATATTTTTATTTCGGTAGAGTTCGTACCCATCAAGAAGTGCAATAAAGTTTTTTCTGGGTTCAAGCGAGCCTATAAATAAAACATAACCGCCAAACTCTAACCCATAACTCTGCTGCGGGTTTTGCGTAAATGTACTAGCCATGGGAAAATCAAAAGGAAGTGTCAGTACAGAAACTTTGGGAATTGTTTGAGCGACAGGTTGAGCAACAAGATCAAGAGCTGTTTGCCTTGAAATGCAAATTGCATGATCAATGTGCTGTCCTACTGAGGGAAGATAGGCACTGGAGTACCATCTAGGAACCTCATCAGCGCAATATTCTGGTACTTGAATTGGAATTAAATCATATATAGTCATGCTTGCGTTGAGCTTAGGATTGTCTTGTCTCGTTTTAGAGATAAGAGGCCCAACATTGACTAAGCCCTGAATATGAAAATAGTCAGCCGTATTTAAAATACTCCAGATAACTTCATTTGGAGGGTGGTAATTATATGATTTTAGATCAAATCCCCATATATTTTCTGAGGGTAGGTTAAGCTGCTCTTCAAATTCTTGTAAAAGAAATTTAGGGGT
>CAYMKD010000099.1:5878-8354 GCA_964390435.1 uncultured Pseudobdellovibrionaceae bacterium
ATTGAAACAGGGCTCTTCTGGGTTAGGGGTATCAGGATAGGGTACAATTGTTGAAGTTGATAAAGAACTGCCAACTCTCCTCGGCAAATGAGGTAAAAGAGTAAGTTTTAAATCGGGCCATTTACTACGAGCTGCTACAGCCGCAATCATTGTTTGATAAACAACTTCTTGAATGCCAGTTCTTAGCATTTTTTTTGCATTCAGGGTTATATTTGAGACATCAAGAACTAGGTGCTTCATGGTCTTTTTACAAAGATGAACTCTAAGTTATGTTGAGATTCATTTTGATAGGTTTGTCCATCGAAGCTAGTGAGAATAGTATTTAATAAATTTGTAGAGTAGGGCCTTAGGTTGCGATAGTCGGCCCAGTAGAGATCATTAATTTTAGGCAGTGTGATGCATAGGCTGCCACTTTGGGCCAAATGCTCTTCAGCTGAAAGCAAAAAATGAATCTGATCTTTTGGGCTAAGTTGCTGCCATCTGTTAAAGCAAAGAATCAGGTCAAATCGATTTCCGAATTGTGCTGTTAGAGCAGTAATTGGATCAGATTGGATAGATTCAATAATACTCTTTTTAGGGTGAGTTTTAAGTGCCTGTATTAGTAAAGGATTCATTTCACATATTGAGATATTATTAAGTTGTGGCATTTTATTAATGAGTTGCGATAAATTTTCATTAGAAGGAGAGCCAACGATAAAAACGGATTTGATCTGATCAAGGTTTATATGACTTGAGTTTAGTTCAAAACCTTTAAATATCAGTTCATTGATTTGCTTTAGTAGTGCCTGGTATTCGGCACTATTAAATCTTTCCTCAAGCTGCCTTGATAAGAGATTTGATAGCAAGTAGGGTTTATACTCATCAATGACAGGCATACCCCACAGTGCCAAGTTGAGTTTTCCATCAAGATTGATAACTCTGGATTTAAGCCGATCTAATTCAGCTCTTTGAGCATCCATAGTTCCTTGCAAGCCTAAAACTTTTTGCGGCAATTCCTTTGCAAAGGTAAGTAGGGCTTTAATTTTTTTACGCTGGTTGTCAGACAAGAAGTTATTAGCTATGTATCTGGCAAATTCTAAAAATTTTGAACCATGTGGTGACATACTAAGGTGATGGCGATCTGTAGAATGAATGTCAAGATGCTTCTTGTTTGAGATTTAAGGGGCCTTATTTTGACTCACTGATTCAGAGTTTACTCGGCAAAAAAATACGGCGATAACTTAGTTATGAGTCCTGCGCCACAAAAAGAGCAGCTTTCAAGCGGTCGTGCCTTAGCTAGAAATTCAGTGATCAATTTGGTTGGTCAGGGGGCTCCACTTATTGTTGGGCTTGTCGCCATTCCAAAGCTAGTTCAGGCAATGGGAATAGATAAGTTTGGCCTTTTATCTTTTAGTTGGCTTGTGATTGGTTACTTTAGTCTTTTTGACCTTGGATTAGGAAGAGCCATCACAAAAATCGTGGCTGAGCAAATCGGAAAATCAGAAGAAGAAAAAATTGGCCCGATATTTTGGACAGCATTAGCCCTTATGTTTTTTGTCAGTATTTTGGGGGGAGGTGCTATAGCTCTTTTAGCGCCGTGGTTAACAAAAACAGGAATTAACATTCCTGATGAATTAGTTAATGAAGCTATTATTTCGTTTTATCTTCTCGCTTTTGCACTGCCTTTTGTAACACTAGCTGCTGGGTTAAGGGGGCTTTTAGAGGCTTATCAAAAATTTGGTGTTGCCAATGGAATTCAAATTGTATTGGGGGTATTTACTTTTCTTGGCCCTTTAGCTGTACTGTCATTCTCACATCACTTAACAGATATCATATCTTCAGTGGTTATTGTAAGAGTCTTGGTTTGTTTTGTTTTTGTATATGCCTGTGTAAGGACCTTACCCACAGGATCTAAAAACTTTAAATTTGAGTTTTATCTTATTAAGAGACTTTTAAAGTTTGGCGGCTGGCTAACTGTTTCAAATATTATTAGTCCAATCATGGTTTATTTAGATCGCTTTTTAATTGGCTCAATGATTACAATTGGAAGCCTCACTTATTACATCACGCCTTATGAAATTATCACGAGAATTTGGATTATTCCCGGAGCTGTCACGCGGGTTCTCTTTCCGGCATTTTCTACATTTTTACAATCGGACCGCGAGAAAATTATAGCCATGTTTGATCGTGGTTTGAGAGCTATTTACTTACTGATGTGGCCAATTATTTTAGCTATTGCAACTTTTGCTCATGAAGGAATGTACTTATGGCTGGGGCCAGAGTTTGCTGAAAAAAGTGCTCCTATTCTTCAGTGGCTATGTATTGGTGTGCTTATTAACTCATTAGCTTGGGTTCCTTTTGTGTTTGTGCAAAGTGCTGAGAGAGCTGACTTAACTGCTAAGCTACATTTATTTGAGTTGCCTTTTTACCTAGGCACACTCTGGGTTTTAGTACAATTATTTGGGCTGCAAGGTGCTGCGATTGCGTGGGTTTTGCG
>CAYMKD010000100.1:0-8345 GCA_964390435.1 uncultured Pseudobdellovibrionaceae bacterium
CCAGAGTTGAGGGTTTTGTTTACTTAAAACTTTACCCAAAGCTGTAGTGAAGTTAACAATTTCAAAGTCTTGAATATAGCCCATATGACCAATACGCAAAACTCTTCCTTTAAGCTGATCCTGTCCACCCATAACTGTAATATTGTATTCGCTTTCAATTAAGGAGCGTATCTTTTGCCCATCCACCTGTGGAGGGAGTTCGAGAGCTGTTACAGATTCAGAGGGGGCTTTGGCATAAATTTTTAAGTTATACAGTTTTGCTATTTCAAAAGTGGCTTGTTGGCGCCTTAAAATTTCAGCAAAATGAGGCTTTAAACCTTTTTTTAGAATCAACTCTAAAGCTACATCCAGAGCTTTAATCACGGCGACATTCGCACTAAAAAAACTCTCACCCTTTTCATTAGCCTTATGCTCTTTGCGAATGTCTAAATAATATCGCGGCATTTTAGCCTGACTCCACTTAGCTTGAGCTTTCTTAGAAAAGGCCACAAAACTAAGTCCTGTGGGAAGCATAAAAGCCTTTTGTGAGCCAGCCACTAAACCATCAATGCCTAAGCTATCAAATGGAAAATCATAGGCTCCCATGGCTGTAATGCCATCAACAAAAAATAAAATTTCCGTCTTAGAATTGATGATTTTTGCCAGCTCTGCAATAGGGTGCTTTACAGCCGTGCTGGTTTCACATGCTTGGCAAAGTACGGCTTTAATATGAGGTTTTTTTTCTAAGAGTTTTTGCACTTCACTAACACTTACAGCTTCGCCCCAAGGAACATCTAAGCGGGTCACTTTAGCTTGATAAGCTTCAGCAATTTCGGCCCATCTCTCACCAAACTTACCAGAGATAATAACTAAAATCTCATCGCCAGGTGAAAGAGTGTTGACCAACAAGGCTTCCATACCACCAGAGCCTGTAGAGTTTAAAATATAAACATTTTCATTAGTTTGAAAAACTTTTTTTAAATTGCTTAAACTACGAGCAAAAATTTGGTCAAAAGCAGGCGTTCGGTGATGCAGCATAGGTTCCGACAAGACACGTTGTATATCAGGATGAAGATTCACTGGCCCTGGTGCTAAAAGACTATATGGGTACGACATACTTGTTTTTCTACTTTAGAGGGGAGACCTATAGCAAGTAAGGATTGAATTTTCTTATTTTAAATTCTACTGTGAATCATGCGATTAATTCTATTTGCGGCTTTATGTCTTTTATCTGCTTGTTCCTCCTACACGGTAGGAAGTGCGGAGCGCAAAGTACCTGGTGGCTATCGGCAAGTGGCCGTCCCCATATTTAAAAACGTTACGATGGAGCCTGGAATTGAGGTTTCATTTACAAATGCCATGATTCGTGAGTTGGCACGGAGCAAAGTTGCTTCTGTCACAGATAAAGAGCATGCCGAAGTGATTATTGAGGGGCAAATTGATTCAATTCAGTACTCACCTGAGAGCCGAAGAGCTTTTTCTGGGTTTCGTGAAGAGGTAACTATTGCCTCTCAATACACTATATTACTAGAGGCCACAGTCTCAGTTCGACGCGCAGCAGATCGTGAAATAATATGGACAGGTCAGTTTAAGGGCAAGAAGCCCTATTTTGCCCCTCAAGTTTCAGAACCTGGGTTGAGCTCGGTAAATCCTCTTTACAATTTATCAGCACGTCGGCAGAACATTAGTCTCATGGCAGCTGAGATGATGTCAGAAGCATATGATCGTATCACGGAGAATTTTTAATGCCTCAAGTAGACCCAGCAGAGTTTTATAAAACTCTCGAAAAGGGTGAAGTTACATCGAGACTTTTTTTGCTTCATGGCGAAGAGCCATTCCTTCTTAATCAATCATTACAGATACTTAAGGGGATTTCTTTAGGTGATGGATTGGCTGACTTTAACCTCAATATTTTTCATGCAGATGATTTAAATTTAGAGGCACTTATAGACACCCTTCAAACCTTACCTGTAATGGCAGCTAATCGGGTTGTTATTGTAAGGGGGGTGCAATCTCTAAATGAAAAGGCTTGGGATCAGCTTGAGAGTTTTATTGTAAATCCCATGGAGGCTTCAGTTTTAATTCTAACTGCAGATAAGTTAGATAAAAGAAAAAAGTCAGTTAAAAAGATTTTTGAAAATGCCATTACGGTTGAGTTTAGAAGACCTTACGAAAATGAAATGCCTGGTTGGGTTAAGTACTTAGCTGAAACCTATAAATTAAAACTAGAAGATGAAGCTGTTGTTTTATTAGCTCGCTTAGTGGGCACGCAGTTAACTGAAGTGGATCAAGAGTTAAGTAAGCTTAAAAATTATGTAGGCGAGCGCCTCAAGGTTACAGTTGAGGATGTTGCTGCAACAGTTTCTCATTCAAGAGAAGAGAGTGTTTTTGCTCTTACAGATGCTATTGCAGATAATGACCGTGTCGCAGCTCTTATGCAGGTTGTAAGGCTTTTAGATCAAGGGCAAAATGAAATTGGTGTTGTAAGTCTCATCGCTCGGCATTTGCGAGCACTTATGGGGATTTTAGAAGGCCAAAAACAAGGTTTAAGTGGTCCAAAGCTAGCTAACAGTGCTGGTGTGCCGGCTTATTTTTTACATAAATACGTAAATCAAAGTCGCAAATGGAGTATGCGCCGACTTGAAGACGCCTTTTTGGTTTTAAGTGATACGGACTTAGCACTTAAATCATCACCGCTTTCTTCTCATATTTGGCTTGAAAACCTAATTATTCGCACTTGTATTCCCGCTGAAAGTCGAGCTTAAAAAAGGGCCTGGTATCTAAAAGAAAAGACAAATGAGCCGATAAATAAGAATGGCTGGCTCAGAGATCATAAAACGTAAATACCCACGTCGTGCCTTTAATAAGTCCGTTGGAATTTTATTTCAAGGTGAGTATTTTATTTGCACAGCAGGAACGATTGGTGAAGGCGGAATGCTGCTCTATTTGCCTAAGCCTTTAGAGATCGACCAGCAAATGTTACTCAGTTTTCAGATTCCCGGCGGCGACTTTATTTCTTTAAGAGGAGATGTTAGAGGGGCGCAAGGTGAATCAACAGAGTTCGGCATACCTTTTGGAATTCGTTTTATAAATATGACTTTTAATCACAAAAGAATGATTAGAAACTTTGTATCTGATCGAACAGAGAGCGAAGTTGAAATCCAATAAAAAACCCACTTGATGTAAATGGGTTTTAAAAAATTAAAATTTAAAAAAAAATAGATTATTTAGTTAAAGCGTTAAGTCTTGCGGATAATCTAGAAATTTTACGAGCGGCTAAGTTTTTAGAAACAACTTTTGTTTTTGCTGCTCTCATTACTTCCGTCATATAAGATTTTAAAAGATTTCCAGCTTCTGAAAGATTCTTTTCAGTTAATGCTTTTACAAACTTTTTCTCAACTGTGCGCACGCGGCTTTTACGTTGAGTATTTTTTGCTTCACGGCGAGGAGCTTGACGAGCTCTTTT
This sequence comes from uncultured Pseudobdellovibrionaceae bacterium, assembly GCA_964390435.1. GTDB lineage: Bacteria > Bdellovibrionota > Bdellovibrionia > Bdellovibrionales > Bdellovibrionaceae > CAYMKD01. The sequence goes on from CAYMKD010000100.1 coordinate 3,446, forward strand.
TGCTGCTGATTTATGATTTGCCAACTTAGGACCTCCAAAGTAAGACCTAGTGGTTTACATGATTTAAATAGACATGGCAAGCCAAAGTCTTCTCTTAAAGTGGGTTTAAACTGCCAGAAAACAAGTATTTAAGCTTTATAGAAACTCTCAAGAAGGCCTCAGGTTTAGCCTTCGGAACAGCTTTAAGCCGTATTTTAGGCTATTTACGCGATATGGCTATGGCGGCTTTATTTGATCGTATGGTCACAGATGCTTGGACCGTGGCTTTTCGTCTGCCCAATTTTTTTCGAAGGCTTTTTGGGGAGGGGGTCATTGCAGCAGGCCTCATACCTGAAATTGAGGGGGTTGAGCCAGCCAAAGCAGAGCAAATTAAGCAAAACTTTTATCTTTTTTTATCCTCGTTGATTTTTATAGTAACGCTTTTTTTATACTTTGGAGCCTCATGGGTTTTAAAGGGGCTCACCATGAGCAGCTATCAAACAGATGTGCAGCAATGGCAGCTGACAGTGAGTATGTTTAAAATAATGAGTTTATTTGTATTCTTTGCTTCACAGACAGCTTTTATTGGTGCCTGTTTAATAGCACAAAAGCGATTTGTGGCTGTCGCTTTTGCCCCAGTTTTATTTAATTGTGTAATGCTCGTAACTGCTTTTCTTCGGGATTCGAGTTGGCTAGCTTGGGGGGTGAGTCTTGGTGGCCTTGCTCAAATGTTATTTTTACTATTGGTTTTGCGTCCTAAAATCTCTTTGCTGCAGAATAAAGTATATTTTAAAGCCATGCTGAGGATTTTAAAAAAAATGAGTGCAAGTTTTTTTTGGTGTTGGTTTTATTCAGTTTTTGGTTTTACTGAATTTATATTTTGCTAGTCAGTTTATGCAAGGAACGCTTTCTTCTTTATTTTGGGCAGACCGTCTACTTGAGCTGCCTATCTCTTTATTAGTGATTAGTTTAGCAACTGCAAGTTTGCCAGATTTAAGTTTGTATTGGGGTGAGAAAAATTCAAAAGCTTGGCTTATTCAATTTTGGCGACAAACTATTTTATCTGTGGTTTTTCTTACTCTTGCGGCCTTAATAATGTATTTTGGAGCAAATTTTATTATTGATCTATTATTTAATCGCGGAAAATTTAGTGCCAATGATTTTGAGCGTACAGTATTAATTTTAAAGTTTTATGCATTTTTGCTCATTCCTATGGGCATCACTCGTATATGGCTTAACTTTTTGTTCGCAAGCAAAAGGCAAACATTTTTAATTATGATAAGTCCAATTTTATTAGTTTTTCATTTTTTAATGAGTCGTCACTTGGTAGGTGAGCACGCACTTGCTGGGCTCTTAATAGCCACTCTAATCACTCAAATGTTATTTATGATTTCTGTCTTTTTAGCTGTCCCCGGAAAATTAAAAACTACTTATTAAGACCACGCATTTGGCGAATACAGGATTTTAGCTTTTTGCCTTTAAGTTTTGAATTCTTTTTAAGACAAAGCCTTTTTCCAGATAAATATGAGATTCTTTTTGGCTCGTAATATACAGGTTTACTTGGGTCCACTTTAAGTGGGGTGCGGTATTTGATTGTCTTTTTAGGAGTTTGCTTTGTTTTTGAACTTTGCGTGTTGTTGGGTTTTCTTAAGCTTTGTCTTTTAACGGAAGAGCTTTTCTCATGAGATCTAGGTTTAACTCCCGAATTGGCAAGAAGGGTTAAAGGAAGCAGTGTAATAATGAGAATCTTTACAGCAAAACGCATGTTCTCAATTTAACACTCTGAAATCTGATTGGTAAGTTGGACTAGACTTTAATCTAAGGCCTAATCTTTAACTTCTGCTAAGCTTTTATAGTTGGCTTTGAGCTTTTCATTTTTTTGAATCTCTTTTTGCCAACGAGAAACCTCACCTTGATAGCCACGTTTTTTGCCTGTCCAGTCTTTTTGTTCGGCAGTGGCTTTATTTAATTGAGTATTTACGCCGGAGAGCTGTTGTTTTAACTGCTCTCCTCTTGATTTCCACTGAGCTTTTTGCTCTTCAATCTTCCTGTTTTGTTCATTATATTGAGCAATGTTTTGTTCTCTAACTTGACGGTTCTTTCTTAGTTGTTCAATGGCTTTTTCAAGCTCAGCAATTTTGGCTTCTTCTTCTTTGATTTTTTTACTTTCACTTGCACTGCTAGCTTGAATTTCAGCTTGTTCTTTTTCTAATTTTTTTAAGTTCTTATCATTTTCTTTAACAGAGCTATCAACAGTTTTCTTTTGCTCTTGTAGTTGGCTCAGTGCCTTATTAACTTCAACAAGGTTGCTATCTACTATTTTAAGATTTTTTTCGTATTCAGAAACATTGTTTTTTGAATTTTCAATGTTCTTTTCTATCTTATCAAAGCCATCTTTAGCACTCATTTGTGCAAGAGCTAGAGAACTCACTAAACTTGTTAATAAAATCAATGTTGTTTTCATAAATACCTCGTTATTATTAGTAATTAATGTGCTAAAGAAACTTTTTCTTCTTTGGGGCAATTATCTTTTAGAGAAGATCGGTAATGTCCAACCTCGTCTTCCCAAATTTCCCCTTTATGAAACCACTTCATACTTTTATCAGCTTCGGCTTTTAGTTGGGCGCGGTCTACGTTACCCGTTTCGCCGCCAGCCATTTGGTAACGTATTTGCTCGCCAGCTCCTGAGAAAATTTCATAGGCAAGTACATCGATTTGATCCATGTAGTTAGAAAGTTCTTTTTCTAAAGAGACATAGCGATTTTTTAAAGTTTGAGAGGCTTTTGCTAAAATTTCTACTTTCTCTTTTTCAATTCTATTAAGACCTTCAGTGCGCAAGTCTTTAAGTGAATTTCTAGATTTTCTAACAAACTGCTGTTGAATAGAGTAGCTATGTTTTCTTTGTTCTTGATAAGATAGAGCAGATGCTAAAGATTTTTTGTCTACGTCACTTTTGCTCTTTTCAATTTTAGCTTTAATTTCGTATATTTTATTCTGAGCTTCAGCTAGTTTAGCTGTCAGAGATCTTTCATATTGTATGAGCTCTTTAGAAATTTCTCCATATTTTTGCACTTCATCTTCTAGAGAGTTAATATGTTTTTGTTGAATTAAATAGCTTGGATGTCTAGCCAGTTCCACAATAAATCGCCTAGGCAGACCATCAACTTCTTTTAAATCCTGATTTTTTAACCAAGACTTAACGGTCTCATAGTAGGCTTGATTTTTTTTATTTTTAGCGCGATATTCTGTGATTTTCTTTTGCAGTGGAGTGTAGGTGTTCTTCATATTTTTTAAAACCTGTAGAGCATCACCATATTGACATAAGTTTAGGTAAGCAATCGTTCGCACTATATAAGACTCTGGTTTAAATGCATATTTAAAAAATTCCGTATGAAGTGAAAACATATTTCCGGCGGCACCTTCATAATCTTTAGCTAAGATTTGTGTCCATGATTGCTCACTGATAGCTTCGAGCCAATGACTATTGTTTTTTTCTACTTTTAAATAAGTTTGATAAGCTTCTTTATATTGACCTTTTTGAAACTGCAGTCTCGCAAGAGTGAGTGCTGCCATCACGCGCACATCACCGGGGGCTGAGTTTACAAGAGCTATATTCTTTTGTGCTAACTTTAAGCCATCATCAAACTGTCCCGATCTATAAAGTAGTAGAGACTTAAGAACTTGTCCCTCTAAGTAATATTCTGATTTACTATTAATATTATCTAGAGCTTCAGAAACTTCTGTGAGATCTTTTTCATCTATATTTTGTTTGGCATATAGAAGATTAAAATAATCTAATTGCGATTTTTTTAAATTATATTTATTAACTTTTTGAGCGAGTTTATTAATAAAGAATCGATCAAAATAACCTAAATTTTCAACCCAATTTTCAGTAGCTAAACGACTCCATGGACCTTTATTTACATCTAAAAGCTTTAACATCTGCGCGCGATATTCTGAGTGGATACCAAAGTGATTTATAGTTTGAGCTAATTGGTAGGTTGCATCGTATTTAAATTCAGGGTCTTTTAATATTTCTTTAAGTAGGCCAATAGCAACTAAATAATTTTTATGATAGTCCAAGAAAATCATAGCTTCAAAAAGCCTTAATTCAGCCTCTTTAAATTTTTCAGTTGGTTTTGTTTGTAAGTCGGGTTGTTTTAGTGGAGCCAATGCAACTTCTTTAAGAGTTGGCAAGGCGGGGAGGGCTTCAGATTTTGTAGGAGCAAGATTAATTGCCGTGGCAGTTTTTATATCTTTTCCTAACAGTTTATCTACTTTTATATCTGCAGGGCTTTGAAGTTTTTTAAACCCAATAGTACTCGCTGCTGGCATAGCAGGTAAAGAAATTGTGGATCCGCTATTAAAGTTAAGTGTAGGTTCTTCTCCTATATCTAATTTAGGAATATCAGCAACTTTTTTTAGAATAACTTTTTTATGACCATCGGCTTTAAAGACAACATCTTTTTCGATTAAATTATACTGAGGAACTTTAGATGTTTTATATCTTAGTCCAGACGAGGTGGGTTTTTTTCCACCTGATTTAACTAATACATCAGCATGAGCATAGCTCCAAGTTGTTAGTATAAATGTAAGTGCTACAAATCTTTTCATAAGATTTCTCATAACCAAGTCCTTAGTGAAAGTATGTTATCCCCAAAAGCATCTGTGTATTTTGTACAGAAGTGCTGTTAATTGGAGTTGCTGTTGTTTGACCTGTTTGAACTGCATATTGAAGACGATCTTGCTGAGAAAATTGATTTTTAACACTAAACCTAAAAGCGATATTTTTGTTTATAAAGAAATGCTGTGAAATATCAAGTTCAGTGTGAGTAGCCGAGCCTTCTTGACTGCCAATGCTGGTTTCTTTGTTGTACTTTGTAACTCCAACACCAAAGCCATATTGCGGTAGGCGCAGCGG
>CAYMKD010000101.1:0-8242 GCA_964390435.1 uncultured Pseudobdellovibrionaceae bacterium
ACAGCCCTTCGTGATGTTTACAAAAGTCGACACTCCAGGATTTCTAACTAAAGTCTCTACATGGTAAGGAGCACGGTGAGTGAATTTTGCATCAATCTGTTTAGTGTTTGTTTGATACACTGTTTTAACTAACTCAGGCAGAGAGTCGATATTATCCGTACCAAAAACAAAATCAATGAGTGGTTGTTTTTTAATAAGAGTTTCTTTTTCTTGGCTGCCCACACAACCACCAACACCAATTTTTAAATCAGGATTGCGGTCTTTAAGTTTTCGGTAATGACCTACTTCAGAGTAAACTTTGTGCACTGGTTTCTCGCGTATAGAGCAAGCATTGATAATAATAAGCGAAGCTTGCTCAGGCGTATTTACTGGCGTGAAGTTGGACATTTCTAAAAGAGCATACATGCGATCACTGTCATTCACATTCATCTGACAGCCATAAGTTGATATATAAACACCACGGCCCTGGCCAATATCTTGGTTTACCATCTGTGCAGCTGAAGTAAGAATTTCTGTTTCCAGTGCCTAACTCCTTATCGATTGGGGGCTTAAAGTGTTGAATTCACTTAAATTAAAAATTTCAGATACTTATCGCCTAATTCTGTCTTGTGTCAAAGGATTAGATGAGTTATAGAAAGAGGCCTTAACTTAGTCAATTTTTAAGGAGTTTTTTTACCTATGACACCTCGCCTTTCAAGCTCAACTAAGTGGACACCTTTCCCTGCAGAATATGTAAATCAAATTAAAGAAGTTTTTAGTGAAAATTTCAAAACCCAGCTTGCTGGCGGCCGCCTTATTATCGAAGGCCGTATCTACCCTCAAGAAATTTTGCTTCGCGTTGGATACCTTGAAAATGGCAGACTTTTACAGGCAAATTTTGAAACTTCCATCGATTATGAGCAGAAAAATGAGGACATTTTAGAGAGAATCTACAATAGCCTCGATGTCACAGCTTCAATGATGGATGAATACTTTGAAGTAGAAAATGCCACTGAGAACTTTCCAAGAATATGGCAAGACTGCAAATTTAAGGGGCAGAAGCTCTATATCCAATACACCACTGTAAATTCAGATCTTGAAGCTCAAGCCGACCTACTCTTAGGTGCTGAAGCCTTGGCCTTACTTAACGAGGAAACTCCTGAGAACTTACCACTGGCAGCCCTTATACCCGAAAGTGACGCCTCACCAGATCATCATCACATACATGATGAAAACTGTGAGCACTTACACTAATACCTAAGCATAATTAAAAATAAAAACTATTTATATTGTTATATGGCGACAATTTCCGTCATATGTACAGAAGCTCTACAAGAATTGACCGCACTTTTCATGTAAATCTGAAAAACGTAAAACCCTGATAAAGTTCAGTTGATTTGCTAAATCCAATACAAGCAATGGTTACCCGTAGAAAAACCTGACAGAAAGTTGGTTTTTAGGCTTGGGAATACTTTTGGCATATACCAAATAACGAAATGCCAAAAACGGTTTAAATCTTGTTCGTGGTGAATAAGTGCCGTTTTTGAGCTGAATAGTTAAAATTTTAACAAGGAGTCCGTTTTATGAAAAAAGTAGTAGCAGGTTTAGTATTTGTGCTTGGAATGAGCCAAGCTCATGCCATTAAATGCAATCTCAAAAAAGAGAACCCTATACATAAAGGAAGTTACGACCAAGAAGTATTTGTGAACCTTGAGGTTTTAAAAAACGGAGTTACTGGTCAGGCAGTTCTGGTAAAACCCGACAATTCAATTGTTGAAAATTTCGATTATCGTTCGATTGACACTTATGAAAAATGGAAGGCAATTGATAAGTCAATTGTGACCGTGGTTACTCGCAGTGAAGGCAACCTCTTATCTATTGGAATTGGTTCAGTTGATATAAGCAATAAAGATAATATGCTGCCTATGGAAGCACTAGCTGTTGGAAAGGACGCAAAACAACTTGGCATAATGAGTTTATCTAAAAAACTTTTCCTTTTCTGCCACAATTTTTAATAAAACACAAAGGCCCGTGAGTATCCTAGATAAATACGGGCCTTTCTCTTTCAGACTTCACGGCAAACATTAAAAGGGCAGTCTTATTCTAACTTATCAGCTTACTTTTGTATTTCTTTTAAATAATCACTAAGGCCTTGAGCCACTCGTTTGTTCTCTTCAACTTTGGCAGTTGAGGAGTCTAAAAGCTCAGTTAATAGGCTCTTTGCTTTATCTTTTTGCTCTAAACCACTTTGAACTTTAGCTAGAAGCAAGCCTGCTTGCAGACGGTTTCTACCATAAGAAAGGGCGAAACTTTTCTCAGCAATAGGGAGAGCCTTAGCAAATTCTTTATTTTTTAACAACAACCCTGCATGCCTGTAAAAGTAAGTGTATTCTTTTGGGTTTGCCTTCTGAAGCTTCACATACCAAGGCTCAATTTCACTCACCGGCTTAACATGGCTCATATAGTAAGCAAGATAAATGACAATTGTCGGGCTCTTAGCACTTGGCTTTAACTTTAAGGTTTCCTCAATAGCTTTATTCCAAGCTTCTTTCGCTAGAGCCTCATTGCCTAAACTTGTTTGCGAATCTGCAATCGCTGCATAGAGCTCAGGAATAACTAACCCTTTAAGTCCTATAAGTTGATCTCCAGCTTGAGTAATCCGAGTGGGCTCCATAATCCACTTCTGCGCTAGCTCTATGCATTGTTGATAAAGTTTTTTTGCTTCATTGTTGGGTTTTTCACCAGAAATAGATTTAGCTAGAGTTTGACGCCAACTTATCGATTCAAAAGATTCTGGATAAGCTCCAATAGCAACTCTTAGAATTTTTTGGAATTGCTCAGTGGTTTTTTTATTATTTTCTTTCTCGGCCTTGTCTTCCCAAAAATAAACTTGAGCTAGACGATAATTAAGAGATTCTATATGAGCTTTTTCATACCACTTAATAGCCTCTTCAAATCTCATAGATTTAAAATAGTGCTCAGCAAGTTCTGTCATGCTTCTTGTATCACCAATCTCAGCTTTTGCCATAATAGAACTCAAACTTGGTGGGTTTTGATCAGCGATTCGCACTAAGTCTTTGGCGAGAATTTGAGACGGAATAAAATCTAGAAATCGTGCTAACTCTTCGCCCTGTGAGTTCGTCACCACTAAAGTTGGAAAGGCTCTAATATTATATTTTTTTAAAACTTCGTAATTCTCCTCCATATCGACATCAATATGAGAGAGCACATACTTTTTTGTAGCTGACTTAAACTCTTTGGTTGGAAAAACTTCATGCTCAAGACGAATGCAAGGTGGACACCAGCTACCTGCAAAATCAATTAAGACCAATCGATTTTTGTCTTTAGCAGTTTTTAATGCAGCTTCATAATTGTTTAAAATAAAACCATGCTTATCTTTAACTACTTTTTGGGGAGAGCTTTTTGAGGTTTCTTTTTTTACAGAATCCTTAGTTTCGTTTAAAACATTTTCATGAGGCTCACAAATTGTATTAGCATCATCACAAACATAGTACTTAAGCTTTACTGTTGCCTTTGAATCCTTTGGAACTTTAAATTTTAAAAGTTTTTTTTCTTTAATCAGGGGAGCTGACTTTTCACTTCCGATCAGCATTTCTGTTGGTGCTTCTGTATTAAAGTGAAAGCCCTCATCCACAGTAAGTTTAACTTCTGAGTTAATCACCGGACTTAAATGAACTTTACCTTCTGATTTTAAATTTGCCGCTAATGCTAAAAAACTTGATAGAATTATTGTCCAGATCATCAAATCCTCTAGTAGTCGTCGTCAGAGGCTGTCTCGGACTCTCCGCCCATGCCACGCACTTCTTCGATAAATGATTGAGATTCGTCCTCAAACTCACTATCCAAGCTCGACTCATCAATCTCAAGCTCTTGAATAGCTCCTAAGAAGTCTTTATCTGTACGTAAATCTTTGCGAATCATTTCTAAAAATTTATCAGGATATCTTGAAGTTAGTTCTTCTACGTAGTGCACTAGCTTGCCATCAGCCAAAATTTTCTTACGTACCTGAATTCTCTTCCAGTAAAGTAGATAGTGATAGCGACAGTAGGCTTCAACCATGGAGATTTGGTCACAATCTCTAGCACGGCAGTACTTGCGCCCCTCAGCATCTGTAAGAACGACCTCTTGATCATCAGAAGAGGCTGCGTCACTTGCTGAAACTTCAGAAAATTTTTCCTCATTTGCCGCTTCAACAATCTCTTCATCATCTTCATCAATTTCTTCATCAAGATCTGGAATATCTTCTTCTGGGAAGTCCCCTTCCTCAACTAAAAGATCATCCTCTAAATCAAAGTCATCTTGATTAGCCGCTGACTTTTTATTAACTTTTTTGCCCTTGGCTTCTTTTTTAAGAGTCTTTTTATCTTCTTTAATTACCGGCGCTGGCTTAGGACTTTTGACAGCCTTTTTAGCCTGAGGTGCATTTTTTGCCGCGGCAGGTTTTGCAGCCTTAGCTGCTGCCTTCTTAGGTTTTGCCGCAGCAGGACGCGCCTTAGCTTTAGGCTTTTTACTAGCGCTTTTAACTGCTGGTTTTTTTGCAGGTTTTACTGTTTTCTTAGCATTTTTTGTGGTTTTTTTCTTAGCCATAGTTCTCCATGCTTGTGCTATTTTAAAAGCCCTGTCAAGTTATTGCTTTAGAATGATAGAACCCGATTTAGCGCGTACGCTAATAAAGCCTTTTTGCACAGTTCCACGCAAGCGCCCCTTAGCTGTTCTTTGGCTAGCTTCACGACCTAAAGATAAATAAGAAGGTGCATAAAGCTCACCATCTTGATTGCTTAAGTTAATGTTGGCGCCAGATTGTTTGGCTGCAAATATTTGCACTCGTCCTGCCTCAGAGCGAATGCTTACTTCAGCCTCTGCCGAAGAAGAGATATTAATACTACCTTCTTTATTTTCGCCTTCAACACGGCCAGCAAACTGCTGCACTGTAAAGTTACCGCGGCCGTTTTGAAACTGTAAGCTGCCACTTCCCTGCTGCACACGGCTCGCCCCTTGGGATGCCTCAATTGATAAACTGCCTTTAATTTTATCTATAAGACTTTCTCCAGAAAAATTAACAAGTTGTAAATCACCATCTAAATTCTTTAGGTTGGCCTTAACTGAATAAGCATCCACTGTGATCGGCCCTGAGTAATCCGCTATTTGCAAATCTCCTTTTTGTTGCGAAATCATCAAATGTCCTTTGCCCCCTTGGATAGAAACAGAGCCTCGTCCTAAATGAATCTGCGCACCGCCTTGCCATTTGCTCAAGTTAATCGATCCCTCTTTCCAACTTATTTTCAAAGGCATTGGAGGACTTAAGATTTCAATATTATGTGTGGGCCATCTTTTTTGGCCAATGGCTGTCTGCCAATCCTTTTTACTTTGTGGACCAGGAACTTGCATGACAATTTGATTCTCTAAGCGAGAGACCTGCATGGCCCAATCAGACCCTTCACTTCCTAATTCTGAAGTCTTAATTTTAATCGTTTTTAACTGAGCTTGAGTCTGCAAGCTCACCTTTCCTAAATAGCCTTTAATGATAATTTCATCTTGGGCCTTAACCGGATATTCAAATTGCGCTGCAAATACATGAGCTGAACCTAATAAAGTTACTGCAAAAATCCACTTCATTAATTCCCTATCCTTCTTAACGGTTTATAAAAACCATATTGGCAATGGCTCTAGTCTTGTACAATGAAATCTTCATATGATGCAAAACAACATAGAGCCATAGTTGACATTTAGTTAAAAGACTTAATAGTTGATGGGTTTATTCAGTAATAAAGCTTTAAAGAAGGAGCCTTTTAATTATGGAAACAGCAGTTATTGTGAGTGCAGCAAGAACCCCGGTAGGTTCATTTCAAGGAGCTTTAAGCAGCTTACCCGCTCCACAACTCGGAGCCATCGCAATTACCGAAGCTCTAAAACGCTCAGGTCTGAATGGCCAAGATATTGAAGAATGCATTATGGGTGAGGTTTTAACTGCAGGAGTTGGCCAGGCCCCAGCAAGACAAGCCGCCCTCTATGCAGGTCTTCCGAACTCCGTGCCGTGTATGACAATTAATAAAGTTTGTGGCTCTGGTTTAAAAGCCGTCGCCCTAGCTGCTGACAATATTATTTTAGGCCACACCAAAGCCGCCATTGCTGGTGGTCAAGAAAACATGAGTCTTGCCCCCCACTTACTTGAGAACTCTCGCGTTGGTTATCGTATGGGCCCCGCTGCTGTTGTAGATTCTATGATTAAAGATGGCTTATGGGACCCTTATAATAATTTTCACATGGGAAATGCTGCTGAACTTTGTGCAAAAGAGTTTAACTTTAGCCGCGAAGCCCAAGATGAATTTGCGATTCAATCTTATAAAAAAGCTCAAGAGGCGATTAAAAAGGGTTTATTTAAAGAAGAAATCATTCCTGTTGAAATTAAAGGCCGCAAAGAAACTATCTTAGTTGAAAGTGACGAAGAACCTGGAGGCGCACGATTTGATAAAATGCCTACTCTCAGACCGGCCTTTGATAAAACTGGCACCATCACCGCAGCCAATGCCAGCAAAATTAACGATGGCGCAGCTGCCATGATTTTAATGAGTGAGAGCGAAGCTAAAAAAAGAGGCTTGCCCATTTTAGCTAAAATTGTCTCTCATGGCACTTTTGCACAAGATCCTAAATGGTTTACCACAGCACCTGCAGGCGCCATCCGCCAAGCGCTTAAACGCGCTCAGCTTGAAGTAAAAGATATTGATCTTTGGGAAATCAACGAAGCTTTTAGCAATGTCACAATGGCTGCTATGAAGGAGCTTTCAATTCCTGCAGAAAACGTAAATATCCATGGTGGAGCTGTTGCTATCGGACATCCGATTGGCGCTAGTGGTGCTCGCATTCTCACCACACTTCTTTATGCACTTAAACAAACAAAACAAAAAAGAGGCTTGGCCACACTCTGCATTGGTGGTGGCGAAGGTATTGCTCTAATTGTTGAGAGGGTTTAAGACATGCAAAGTAAAGTTTATGAAAACGCGCACTCAGCTGTAAAAGGTATTGCTGATGGCATGACTCTTGTTGTCGGCGGTTTTGGTTTATGTGGAATTCCTGAAAACTGTATTGCCGCAGTTAAAGAATTAGGGGTTAAAAATTTAACCTGTGTTTCTAATAATGCCGGTGTAGATGATTTTGGCTTAGGTCTTCTGCTTCAATCCAGACAAATAAAAAAAATGATTTCAAGCTACGTTGGTGAAAATGCTCTTTTTGAAAAACTTTATTTAAGCAAAGAGCTTGAAGTAGAATTTGCTCCTCAAGGAACTCTGGCCGAGAGAATGCGCGCCGGAGGAGCCGGCATTGCTGCTTTTTATACACCTACTGGTTATGGAACTTTAGTTGCTGAAGGCAAAGAGTCTAGAGAAATCGGTGGCCGAATGTGTATATTAGAAAAAGGCATTGTTGGTGACTTCGCCTTAGTGAAAGCCTGGAAGGGCGATAAATTTGGCAATCTTATATTCCGCAAAACGGCTCGAAATTTTAATCCGATGGCTGCCACTGCCGGACGCATCACCATTGCGGAAGTTGAAGAGCTTGTTGAAATTGGCGAATTAGATCCTGATCAAATTCATACACCCGGAATTTATGTGCAAAGAATTTTTAAAGGTACCAACTATCAAAAACGAATTGAACAAAGAACTGTGAGTAAATAATTATGCCATTAAAAAGAGAACAAATTGCTCAGCGTATTGCTCAAGAAATAGAAGACGGATTTGTTGTAAACTTAGGTATTGGCATTCCCACTCTTGTAGCTAACTACATACCTAAAAATAAGTTCGTTATGTTACAGAGTGAAAATGGTCTTTTAGGTATGGGCCCCTTTCCTACAGAAGAAAATGTGGATGCTGATTTGATTAATGCCGGCAAACAAACTGTGACGACCTCTCTCGGCGCTAGCTTTTTTTCTTCTGCCGATAGCTTTGCAATGATTCGTGGAGGTCATGTCAATCTTACAGTTTTAGGTGCTATGCAAGTTGATGAAAAAGGCAATATCGCCAATTGGATGGTTCCTGGAAAAATGATTAAAGGCATGGGGGGCGCTATGGATTTAGTAGCAGGCGCTAAACGTGTTATCGTGGCTATGCAACACACCGATAAAGATGGAAATCCAAAATTACTTAAAAAATGTGACTTGCCACTCACTGGCGTTAATTGCGTGAATCAAATTGTAACTGATTACGGAGTTATTGACTGCACACCAGAAGGTTTTGTTCTCATAGAGTAC
>CAYMKD010000102.1:0-7774 GCA_964390435.1 uncultured Pseudobdellovibrionaceae bacterium
ATATTGCAACAGGCACTACAAGAAGAAGCCAAAGCTTTTCAAGTTGAGTCAAAGTATAGTGGTGAGCGCTATTTTCCAAGTACCATGTTGACCAACTTACCGAACTGCTCTGTTTTGCAACAAGATGAGAGACGAGTTCCTATTGTGAGTATCACAGATGTTAAGTATCCAGCAGATGGAATAAAGTGGATGAATACTGGTTATTACGGGTTTCGGGCTCAAATATGGTCAAAAGATAAAGAGAAGGCTCACAGGCTTGCTCAAAAAATAGAGGCTAGCGAGATTTGGATTAATCAATGGTTGCCTGAAAACTCAGAAAATACTCCGGGTCTCAAGCAGTCGCACTATGGTCTCTCTGGATTAGATCTTTATTGTGACAGACGTCAGATTTTAGCCAAAGAAAAATAACTTTTGATTTAGTTTACAGTATAGGTTCTGGCGCGAATTCGAACTTCGCAACTAGGACACTGAGCTTCCTCTTTAATTGTGCCTAGAGTTTCATTTGTTTTATGAGAAACCTCAAGTTGGCTGCCACAAAGAGTGCAGTTATTCTGTGAGAGAATGAAATCTCGGTATTTGTCTATTTCTGGTTCGTTAAAGCTTTCATCAAAGTTGTCAAAATCCATATGCGCACGCCCCTTATGCCAGAGATAAAAGCAAATCCTGTGCACAACACTTTAGGCTGGGTGTGAAGCGGCTTTTTTATATCGACTTAAGTCGATGGACGTAGACTTTGATTAAGACTTTGGTCATACTATTTCGACATGAGATTAGAGAAAAAGATAAACAGACTTTCAAAACGAATAACTCAAGTGAGTAAAAATATTGAAAATTTGCGTAACTGGCGCTTACTGTGTGCTCTTGCTTTCTTTATTGTCATTGTACTGGCCGTTTATCAGAGCTGGTTATTGATAGAGTTAGTTTCAACAGTCATTTTTCTGACGGCGTTTACAGCTTTATGGTGGTGGCACCGTCAAAATACAATTTATCACAAAGCTTTGACATCCTCTCTTGAGTTTTACAAAAGACAAAACTTAAGGGCTCAACTAGGCAAAGGTCTTACAAGTTATAAAGCTGAGTCTCATGAAGAAAATCAGGGTCGGGACTTACAGCTTATTGGTGAGGACTCAGTGATGGGGCTTATTGATGAGTGCGTGACCATTGAGGCACAAAAACAATTGGCATTAGATCTGCTACAAGCCTCGCCAAGTTTGCAAAAAATAAACGAGCGTCATAAACAAGTTTCTAAACTATTAAAGTATCAGGGGGTTTGTCAGAGGTTACTATATTTAAGACAAAAAGATCTGATTAATTTAAAGCCTATTTTAGAATTCTGCAGAAAGCCTTTTGCAGTTGAGCAAAATCGCACTCTATTTTTAGTTCAAATTATTTTATGGATTATTTCTATAGTAGGTTTTGCAAGTGGAGTTTTTGGATTTAAAATTTTTTGGCTTGTTTATCTGTTAATTACTTTTAAGACCATGGGCCTAGCAAGTGAAGGTTTTATGAAGGGCTTAAGTTTACAAACGGAAGTTTCTTCATTGCGTGAGTTAACGTCATATTTAGAAAAGTTAAGTTCTATTAAAGAAATCTCAAACCTATTACCTAGTTTAAAAAATAATTCTCTCTCAAAAGCTATTTCAAGTTTAGAGAGGGCTTTAAGTTTTCTTAGCACACAAGCCCATCCACTTGTTCATTTTGCGCTCAACGCATTGTTGCCGTGGTCAAGTTTAGGAGTTATTTTAGTTTCTAGAGCCAGACACGGCCTCTCCGATGAGCTGGAGGCCCTGGCTAAAAAATTACCCGAATTTGAAATACTTTTATCATTAAGTACTATGTGTAAATATCAAACCTCTACTTTGCCAGAAGTGTCAGAAAATCTCATTTTTTCAGTAGAAGAGATCAGGCACCCACTGATGAGTCAGTCTATTGCTGTGACTAATAATTTTTCATTTCAAAATCCTCATCGACTAATTTTATTAACGGGTTCAAATATGTCAGGCAAGTCTACTTTTTTAAGGGCCCTAGGAGTGAACCAAGTCCTAGCAATGATGGGGGCTCCAGTATTTGCAAAAAAAATGATTAGCTTTGTGGGGCCCGTTGCAAGTTGCATTCAAGTAACCGACTCCTTGGCACAAGGGTATTCTTATTTTTATGCAGAAGTTCGAAGGCTTTGTGATGTATTAAAATTAACTCGAGAAAAACCTTCTCTTTACCTAGTGGATGAAATTTTTAAAGGAACAAATAACAGAGAAAGATTTATTGGCAGTCAATACATTATTGAGGCTTTAGCTGAGTGCTCAAGCTTTGGTTTAATTACCACTCATGATTTAGAATTATCTACTTTGTCACAAAGCCAAGAAAAAATATGCAATAAACACTTCACAGATCAAGTGGCTGCTAACGAGCTTATATTTGATTACAAGCTTCGTGAAGGACCAAGCCAGTCAACCAATGCACTTAAAATTATGCGATTAGCCGGTTTACCTGTTCCGTAAATCCGGTTGATATTCCGAAAGTCGACTTTTATTTTTACGTTATCTTTTTAGATAGATATTTTCATTTTGCTTATCCGTCTGTCAAAAGGAGAGTTTTATGAAATACCTATTAGTTATTATTTTTTTATTTTTAAGTTCATGTGTTGAATTTCGTGATCCAGATCAAACAAACCCAGTCCCATCAGCAGTTCCGCAGCCAAGTCCAGCTTCTGAGCAAAAGGAAAGTTCAGAGATTCAAGCGCCTATAAACTCTAATAATGAAACAGACGATCACAATTTAGAAGCGTCTGCTGAACAGCAAGTGGCAACCGAACAAGAATCAGTAAAAATAGAGACTCAGATTATAAGTGATTCAAGTCCTAACTCATATAAGCTTAATTTGTTTTGGAATACAACAGAGGCACAAATTTTAGAGCGTCAGCCGGAAGGAGAAGAGGCTCTTGCGCAAACAGCTATAAATCAACAAGAGTATTTAGATGCAGAAGTAAAACCGGGGCATAGTTATACTTATAGACTTAAAAAACTAGTTGATAATGAATGGCAAACACTTGCTGAATCTAAAATAAAAATTCCACTTGATTATGTATTTGATAAACCAGTTGAAGTTCCTACAGGAACAGGAGCTTTAAAAATCGGTCCTTATGCACGTCTCTATTTTTCGTCGGAAGCTGTTTTATATAATTATGATCGAGATATTATTATAATAGCAGATGAACTTATTAGTGATGGTGCCATCATTCGTAATTTTGTTGAAGGTCAAAAGGCGGCGGTGGGAAATGGCGGACGAAGTGGTGGGCAAATAAAAATTTTTGCTAAAAGTGCTCGAGGTCAATTGAAAGTATTTTTAAGCGGTGAGAATGGTGGTGATGGATATCCGGGGGCTGACATTGGCGAAGAGGGGCGTGGAGCTACGGGAGCAAGAGGAGCTGATGCGGTTTATAGAAAAGAGCAAAGAAATGAATTTACTTATGATATCTGTGAAGTAGAGCCTACAAATGGTGGCCAAGGCGGCCAAGGAGCTGCTGGACCTCAAGGAAGTGGGGGATATCTTGGTGGTAACAGCGGCGCACTTTATGTTGAGATACAAGACAGTACAGATTTTATTTTAACTCCGATTCGTTATGTAGGTGAAGGTGGTTACGGAGGGCGAGGAGGTTACGGTGGACCAGGAGGATTGGGTGGTGAACCAGGCATAGATAAGTTTGCCAATTTTAATTATGCCGTTTTAATCAAATGTCAGCATATTCCACAAATTGGCCCACAAGGTTTGCAGGGAAATCAAGGTCCTCAAGGGCCACGTGGTGGTGAGGGGCAAGCGCAAAGAATTTGTATAAAGCTTTCTGATGCTCCAGCAGATTGTTTTTAAGCTTAGATGGAATCATTGGCTTCATCGGATGAAGCCAATCCCATTTGAGACTGAAGGTGACGGCGTTTTTCATCAAGAATAATATCAATTACTTCTTTGGCATCGATTTGGTAAAGCTCAACAAAAATCTTAAGGGACTTGGTTGGTACGTTCGAAATGCCTCTTTCAATATTAGATATAAATTGTGGAGATCCGTAACCGAGCTTTTCAGCGACAATTGACTGGGTAAGGCCTCTATCAATGCGTTTTTGCTTTAAAAATTGTCCAATACGCTTATTGGTTATTTGCTCTGCCCCGGAGTCCTCATATTTATTTGCCATCCTTTAACCTCGCCACAAGTTCTCTATGATATCTGCCAACAGCCAAACTGCGAGCTAAGAAATCTTAACCTAAAATTAGCAATAATTGCAAAATGATTTAAGTATCCAGGTAATTTTATAAGAAATGAATATATTTTACTTTAAAATGTGATAATCAAAATTTAAACAAAGTTAATTTGCATTCTCTGGAGATTCTTGGCTGTACTGCAAAGTAGAGCTCACTCAAAACTAGTCTTAAGTTCGTTTTTCTCTCGATGCACTGCGAGGGCTAGTTCAATAATTTCATCAAGAAGCTGGCTATATGGAACGCCGCTCGCGGCCCATAGTTTTGGATACATACTAATTTGTGTAAATCCTGGAATGGTATTGACTTCATTTAGGTAGATTTCACCGGTAGTTTTATCCATAAAAAAATCGACTCGAGCCATACCTCGACACTCAATAGCTCTAAAAGCCAAGATAGAGTACTCTTGTAACTTAGATATGGTTTCTGCAGAAAGGCCTTCAGCAGGAATTTTAAGATCAGCTCCATTTTCATCAATATATTTTGCTTCGTAGCTGTAAAATTCATGTTTGGGAATAATCTCGCCAATAATGCTTGCTCGTGGTTCATGGTAACCTAAAACTGCACATTCAAGTTCACGAGCAGCAATAGCTTTTTCAATTAAAATTTTTGTATCGTAATCAAAAGCTGCATTGATTTTTTCTATGGCTGCTTCGCGATTTTTTATTTTTGCAACTCCAACAGAAGATCCCATATTGGCTGGCTTCACAAAATAAGGATAGCCAAAAGTTTTTTCTGCTTGAGTAATAAAAGCTTCTGATGATTTTTTAAATTCATGCTTATGAAAAACTAAAGAGGGAACAACTGGAATCTGTGCTGCTTGAAAAAGTCTTTTACTAAGATCTTTATCCATGCCCACAGAAGATCCAAGCACTCCAGAGCCAGCATAGGGAAGATTTGCAAGCTCTAATAAACCTTGAATTGTCCCATCTTCACCATAAGTGCCATGCAAAATGGGTAGGACAACATCAAAGCGTGCATCTTGGCTGGTGCTTGGTTTTGTGGCATCAGAGGCGGCTAGCAAACTTTTATTATGTTCGTAAGGAATAGGTGCAATACTCTCAGCGACTTGATTGAGTTTTAAAAGTCTTGGGTTTTTACTATAAGAAAGCACTTGAGAAGGGTCAGGAAGAGTCCATCTTCCAGTTTTATCAATTCCAATCATTGTAATATCGTACTTATTTTTATCAAGAGCTGCATAAATAGAAAGTGCAGATACGATGCTGACTTCATGTTCACCAGATTTTCCACCAAAGATGAGGGCCACTCGTTTTTTTTTCATTCCATGCCTTTATCAAATATTTCTAAGTATTATGCCATCTCCACAACTTCTTTGACTAGGCCTGAAATTCCTTTGAATGCCTGAGCAGGTGTCGCTTCGTACATATAAGCTGGGGCAGTAATAACTTTGCATTCGCGATCAGTAATATAATCATCTACTGGACAGTCGACGTGTTGAGCGCCAGTTTTTTGAATTTCTTCAGCGGTATTTTTATCATTGCCAATAGTGAGAGTCACTTTTTTGCTGCCAAGAACTTTAGCTAAAAGTACTGGGGCAATACAGATGGCGCCAATGGGTTTGCTTGCGCCATGAAATTCTTGAATGATTCTTTTAATATCTGGCAAAACTTCGCATTGAGACCCTTTTTGAGCCCAAGAACACAAATGGAGTGCAGCGCCAAATCCACCTGGAAAAATCAAAGCATCGTAATCATTTGCATTGAGTTTAGAAACGTCTTTTACATTTCCGCGACAAATGCGAGCCGACTCGGCTAGTATATTCCGTTGCTCCTCATCTTCTTCACCGGTTAAGTGATTAGTTGGGTTGATATTAAAGTCTGGAGCAAAACATTGATAGGATATTTTGTATTGAGAGAGTGCAATTAAAGTGCTCACGGCCTCTGTGATTTCTGTGCCGTCTTTAAAACCGCAACCTGATAAAACTACAGCAATTTTCTTCATGGGGGCTCCTCTTGATTTATTACAATGTTTGTAACGTAGAGGAGCTAAGGAGTAAACAATTTATTGTTCGTCGCTACCGAATTGAAAGTCCTTAAGAGTTTTACATTGTGTCACAAGCAGTCTCTGATCTTCATAAGGCAGAGAAGTTTGATTGCAAAACTCAATGATACTAGAGAAGGAAGCCGACTTATCACTTTCAAAGACAAATAAGAGTGGAACATCTGGACTTAAAGCATACTTAATATGATATTTTTCGCCATCCTCTGTGGTCCAAAAAACAATATCGTAGCTAATTTCAACAACACGCATTTGACAACCTACCAATCCGCCACAGTCGGATTTTTTTAAAACTTTCTCAGGTGGTGAAATAAGCTTTTTTTCAACTTTCAAATTATAATAAGAAACCTTAGGAGTTGATTCATTAAGTATCTTTAAACCCTGCGGGCTAAATCGAAATATTTTTGCCAGGTTCAATGCGTTAAAGTCTAAAGTGTTTTGTGTCGATTTTTTTTCAAAATCACTTTTTTTGTAAAAGCTCTCGAACTCTCTTGTAAGGGGAACATTATCATCACTGTCATATTTTATTTCTGATTGCGTAAATTGAAATCCAACAATTTCATCATTAAAAGCTTTATCGGTGACCGTTACAGCAACGTCTTTAATTGGTGTTATGACTTGGCTTCCGCGGATAGTCTGATCTGTATGAAAAACAACATAACTGTTAAGTTTAATGTCTTCTTTAAGGCTTTCAAAGGTGATGGGTTCTTGTGCGCTTGTAAACGCTGCCTCAACATCGGCTTCATTAGACTCTGAACCGTAATCAACTTTTGTGCTTGGTGGTTTTACACAGCCCGACAGTAGAGCAAGACCTAAGGCGGCCGCTACATACCAACTTCCTTGTGGTTGCATTTAGATCGAATCCCATCCCCACAGCCACATCTGAACAGGCAGTATCTTGTCGATCCTCTCGGCGTTCTCACGGTCAAAAGGATATTGTTCAGAAGGTCGCTGCGGACCAAATATTAATCGAACAATATCCGTTTCGGTTGTTAGTGTAAAAACTTGAGACGCTAGACCAAAGTGAAAACCTTGTTTATCATACTCTAGAACTAAGTCTGAAACTCCAATAGAGAGAGCTGCTCTTTTTATTTTTTGAATAAGAGCATGATGATTTAAGATCTTGATCATTCCTAAAAAACCTTCATTGCAAGTAAATGGCAGGCGTCGTAGTTGACCAATAAGGTTGATTGAGTGTGAAGGCATTATAATAGTGATAGCTTGTTTTTTTTGTTCACGAATATATCCCAGCAAAGAGATCAGTGCAGAGGTCTTGCCTCCCCACTCATGAATGTAATTACTTAAATCAGCTCCTTTGCCCTCTATAGCATATGCTTGGAGCTGATTTTGCTGATCCCATGCTGTATAAATTTGTGTTTGTGGGATTTGTAAAAATTTACGAATATCTTCAACAGTGCGAACAGTACTTACCGTATGTGTGCTGTAAAGACGATGAATGGCCTCAGGAGAAACTTTAGTGCTATTAATAAATTTTAAATTATTAGAA
>CAYMKD010000102.1:7784-8218 GCA_964390435.1 uncultured Pseudobdellovibrionaceae bacterium
CATTTATAACAAAACTTATTTCACTGCCAGAGAGCTCAAAGCCAAGTTTACGATAAAAATCATAAAGATTGGTCCAGAGGATTGCAAAATCACAATCTTGTGCTGCTGCATTCTCTAGGCAGTCACGAATGATTTTATGACTTAACCCTTGGTGTCGATTTTGTTCACGAGTTACAACACTACCAATAGCTCCTACTTTAAAAATGCAAAGTGGTGTTTTAACAATCATGGGTTTTAAAACGGCGTGAGAAACAACCTGCTGCTGCTCGTCTGTGATGATGCGCATATTGGCTAAATTAAAGGGAGCCAAAGCCGTAGGATATTCATTTGTAATTGACCAGCTAAGTCCTGAGCGTAGCTCCTGATCTAAAAATTCAACTAATTTGGGATACTCGTTTTCACTTGGTGGACGTGGTCCTTCCATAATCCTGCCT
>CAYMKD010000103.1:0-8190 GCA_964390435.1 uncultured Pseudobdellovibrionaceae bacterium
CTGACTTTAAAAAATATTCTTTTTTGTCTGCGATTAACCTGTTGCCACTGAAGGGTTAAAATGGTGCCCAGAGACAGAGCACTCATCAATTTTTGTAAACCATAAGAACCATTAAGTAAAATCCCTTGCCTCAAGCTTTATGGGCTATTTGTGGGCTAGCGGTCGAATTTGGACCAAAAGAAACGCGTTCTATTTCTTTGGCCAGGTGCTCCTTAGCAATATGTGAGTACCTCATAGTCATGCTGATATCCGTATGGCCCAGCATTTCCTTAAGAACAAACATATTACCCCCACTTTTCATGGCGTAATGAGAGGCAAAGGTATGCCGTAAGTCGTGAAACCGCAGGCGCACATCCATTTTCGCCTTCTCTTGAGCCTCCTGAAAGGCCCTGTAAACGTGCTGAACATCTACCGGAGCCCCACGCCTATCTAGGAAAACAAATTCCCCTCTAGGTTTACGCCATAGCTCCATAAGAGTGCGCCGGACCTCTTGGTTCATGGGAATACAGCGTGGGCGATTGGTTTTTGTCTTTTCTCGAAGGCCATACCGATCCCGAATGCGACAGACCTCAATTAGGTTCCGTTCAAAGTTTACCCGGTCCCATTTAAGCCCACACAACTCCCCTCTACGCATGCCGCAATTTAAAGCGACCACATACAAGGGGTAGAGCGCATCATCACAGACGGCCTGAAGGAATTGGCCAACCTCTGCCTCTGACCAGTACTTATCTCGTGCCATGCGCTTCCCTTGTTTTGGAAAACGGCTGAGCGGATTGGAAGCAAGAAGCTCCCAGTCCACAGCGCTGTTCAACATTCCCTTGAGCAAATTCATTACACGATCAATTCCAGAGGGGGTTTTACCTACCGCCTTCATGCTTGCTACGAGATTGTTGGCCAGGCCACGCGATATCTCATGGAGACACTTCTCCCCAAAGAAGGGAACCAGATGCGCATCAATAATTGCGTAGTATGAGGTTTTACTACTCGGAGCGAGCCTGTCTTCTTGGTGGGCTTTCCAGCGTAAGACAAATTCCCTAAAAGAAATTCGCTTTTGACGTTCAAGCCCTAGAGCAATTAGCCGGTCTTCTTCAGACCGCATCCGTCTTTTCCAAGCGATAGCATCGGCTTTTCGGAGAAAGCACTTCGTAATTGGCTTCCCGCCTATATAGATTTTCTCGCGGTACCTTGAAGTACCATTTTTCCTTTTAATAATTTCCATTGGTGACTCCTATTTGTAAGGTCAACCAATGGGTTTTGATTCAGATGAGTTGTCAAAGAGCGATGGATCTCCATGTATCTTAGTAGTTGCCTCCAAGTCCATTTTTTCCAAGTGTTCGCAGATGCTTGATTTTCCAAAGAATTCTTGAACCTCAAAATCTTGGGCTTGGAGCTTAGGACCTAACTTGAATCCCCTGCCCACCTCTTCCAGCCATTTCCCATCTACTAATACCTTCAAAGCAGTGTTTACATTTAATTGCTTTCCCCCAAACCTTTGCGCTATCTCCGTCTTGTCCTGTGGCTCCTCTATCCGCAGGTAATTAATAATCCACTTTGCTATGTTGGTGAGATCGCCAAAATCAAACCGAGCTTCGGTATTGAGAAGTTCAAGTGAATTTCTTGTGCTCCAGCGAGCAAGCCTGGCTCCAAATATTAAATCCTGAACACCAATTTCGATTCTTTGATCCATTAGAACCCTAAGGGCCGCAAGTTTTATGGCATGAGATAACTCTCTGGCAGCGATCTCTACTGTTCTAGTGGAAGTAATAGCTTTAAGTTTTCTATACTCATCATAGTAATAACGCGCCCAAAGTTCTTTGGACTTCACAGATAAAGGAATTTCTCTTGGCGCACCTGCCACCCACTCCACCCTCTCTCCGACCATTTGAACGCTCATTTCTTCTGGAATTATTTTCAAAAAAGTCTGTACTATATCCGTTAAATCAGACTCTCCTATATCAACAGGAAAAGGATTAATACGATTAGTCTCTCCCATGAAAACTAAATGCCGATTTACAAAGCCACCGGACGTATTAAAAGTACTCCCAAAGTCTCTTACCCACTCCTTCGTTGAAGAGGCCAGCAAGGTAAGAGCGTACTTCTCAATGTATATATTTTTCGCCACTGTCTTTTTTGAAATTGGCCTCCCATCGTACATATCAGTAAGTTCTGTAATCGTATTGCCTTGAGCTTGGCGCTTTTGAAGTTGAAAAATGCTTCCATATTCATTCATCCTGGCGAAGGTGCTTCCTCCATGGGATAAAGCCTGTTCCATAATACCCTCAACGGAAAATGTGGATACAAACTCATACGCGTTGTGATTCCTATATTGTCCATCCTTTAATGTCCGCACATGGGTCAGGTCAGGGCGCAGCTTCAGGCAGAGATAAAATAAATCTACTGCAAGCGAAAGCGCCGTCGTTTTCCTTGATAATCCAGTGCCCCCAACAACCAAGAAGAAGTTGTTCAATGGCATTCCACTTACTTTATAGTGCGGTCCAGCGAGTGCCGCTGCCACCGCCAATGCTCCAGCAGCGAGAAATTCGTCCGGAGCCTCGGTGGCATTTGTACATAACTTTAGATAATCCTGTATCACTCCAGGAAGGAGTTCAGATGGAAACGATTCTTTAATAAATGACATTACTTCTCCTCAAGGAAGACGCCGGCAGCACCTTCGATAAATTTTATTAACAAAAATTTGATTCTTTTTAGTGAAGAGGATATTTAGATAAAAATCATGTATCTAAATACAACTGCAGAAAGCGCCAACTTCCTGCAGCATCCCCCAGGTGATTTTTAAATTTGGCCTTCTGTTTTTATCTTCAACCAAGCTTCAATTTCACGCAGCCTAAACCGTAATAACCTGCCAACGCGAACCGGCTTCAACTCACCACGAAAAACCAAGTGCCGAATGGTCGAGGTTTTAACATTTAAAAGCTCTGATAGCTCTACGACCGTCATATACTTATCGCGAATCACATGCCCTCCTTTAATATCAATGATGACTACCTATAATCAGGTGTCACCCCGATTTATATTTTGTTATCTGCTCGGTGTGAAGTAGGCTAACCCGCCAAGATTGGGGTGAAAATATGCTAAATTTTGTTCCGCCTGGGAAAGATCTAAAAAATCCGATTCTCTCTAAAGAAAATATGATGAAAGCATTTGGATTAAATTATGAAAAGTTTATGCAAAAAGAAGCTGCGAATTTGTCTGGCAGCGGAATTACAAGGGAGGGAGTCCCCACCCTCACCCAACCCTATTGGGTTTTTTTTATTATAAATAAACAGAAATTTAATTTAAGCAAAAATGAGATCAACAGACTTGGATATTCTATTTTTAATTTGTGCCAGTCACTAATTGTAGCCAAAAAACCGGTGGGATTGGGCTCTAGATCTAAAAACGACCTTACTCACAAAGCACTTAAAAAATTTTTAATACGATTAGATAAAAATCGACGCGATATTGTAGACCTACAAGGATGGCTGCAAGTTAAAATAAACCCATCCGGCATTTTAAATGAAGAGAATATAGAATCCTTCTTACCACTCGAAGCATCGCAGAATTTATTCTCTGCAGTTAGCAACATATATGAAATTATTAATCTAGTGAAAGAAACAGAAAAAAAATTACGTGGAACCGAAAAGTCGATCCAGCAGGCCTTAAACGTCGTCAAAGAACGCACCTCCCTAGAGGCGAACTCATATAGGGCCATAATGCAGATTCTGGGCAAAGAAACTGGCAGGAAATTAATTGATGACGTTGTTAAAAAAATAACCACTTCATATCGAGAAAAATTAGAGTGCCTTCACGTGCGGCCAAATAAAATTCACGATCGAGTGGCCCTACATGCACCAAGACAAAGTAAAAATTTCGAAAGATCCAGGTAAATGCCTCTCTATATAGAAAAACACTTTCGACGAATTCTAACTCGTATTAGATCATCTAAAAATTACGCAATATTTATAGATCAATCCGTACTTAAAACCCTTTTTAAAAAAGAGGGGGGTCTAGAACCATTCCTTCTAGACAATTACTGGCTAAAGAAGACAGATAAAATAGATTATATTTGCACTCCTTTTTTATTAATTGAATACATCGGCATAAACCCAATCCCCCAGCCGGCACCATTTATTTTTTCTAAAAAAATAACAGACAAAAACATCAATGAAGTAATGCTTGAAGTTTTTAAATATGCTAAAGATTTTTTTTCAGAGGAACCAAAATTTAGAATTAAATCTTTAAAAGAAATCGCTAACAATAAAAAGAACCATTTGCCACCCAGCGCCCTACCCCTCTTCTATAGAACTATTTTACGATTTATAACCCCCACTGCTGAAGATGAGATCCATACACTACTCGCCTGGGATTTTGTTTCAAAAACACATTTCCCCCATCACCATAAAAGAAAATTCCAAATGTCGATCATAGCCCACAGTTATCTAGCGACGGATAAAGGAATAGATCTTCCAGTATTTAGAACCGCATGCGACATGCTAACAACAGTTGTCAGGAGTAATAAATCCATTTCGAAGGAAAATAAAAATGAATCTGACGCATATTTTGGACTTAAACGAAACGGAGATTATATAGACTCTGAGCTAATCCAGATCGCCATATTAGGACGATTGATTGATAAAAATCTCAGAGTTCCGGCTCACTGCTTTACAAATGACAAACCAGAAGTAATTTTTAATCGAATAAAAGGCGCAAAAACCGCAATGCGAGCATTTAAAGAAATTTATTTGGATGAAAGAAAAAAAAATAAAAAGCTTCCTGCATTAAATTTTGAATCATTACCGGGAGTTATTCATTGCGTAGATGAGAGGACATTAAAAGTAGTGAATAGCTTTGACGTGGCTCGGCTCCCCGATAAGTAGGAATCAACCTTCCATTCTACTCATCGCAAGCACCTTGCCCCCCTCCCGATCTATATTTTGGAATCCATAGGCATACAGAGTCTCATTTTTTTCCGCCATTATCCTGTATATATATAGCGAAAACCCCATCCATAGTTCCACCTACTATCCAATAGATACGTGTGAATTGATTAACTCTGTCTTTGTAGTGAACCGGGCCCATAAGTGCTTCATGCTTTTTAAAAACATTTAAATTTTCACCATGTAACATATAGACTTGTCCAATAACGCCAAATTCATTGGCCGGTAAACATTTAAATTTATCCTCCATCTTCTTAAGCGCATATCCCTCCACCAAACCCCTTAGGTCATCAGGATTATCTCTTAGTTCAAAATTGATATGCTTTACCTCCACATCCATATTGACTCTTTTAGAGTTAAATTCCGTTTGAATATCACATCTCTTTTTTCCATCACCAATAACCTGTTCAAATCCAAAAACAGGAAACCCTTTATCTTTTAAAAAGAGGCTAAGCGTCGCCTCACTTAACGCCGACCAAAAACATGCATCTCCCATAT
The DNA here is from genome assembly GCA_964390435.1 of uncultured Pseudobdellovibrionaceae bacterium. Classification (GTDB taxonomy): domain Bacteria; phylum Bdellovibrionota; class Bdellovibrionia; order Bdellovibrionales; family Bdellovibrionaceae; genus CAYMKD01. Next base: position 5,436 of record CAYMKD010000103.1, read on the forward strand.
CCCAAGCAGAATTCCAAAGAGGACCTAAAAGCTTTCCCGCTCCCGGCAAATCTCCAAACTCTTTACAAAACCTATCAAAATTTTGAAGAGCTGACTTTGCAAAGGGTTTCGCACGAAATTCCTCTCCACATTGATATGAGTACAGCGCCATTGGTAAATTCATATGATCCCAAGTCATCATAGTGCGATTGGTTACATACCATTCCATTTTATCAGTCGTAATTTCATAGTCTGGGTGATGTGGGTAATTGGATGGTTTTTTTGATTTCAGATATTTGAAATCATCAAACCCTCGCAGCATAAATTTGTGGACATCGCTTGTTGTTATTTTCACTCCAATCCCCTCCACTAAAGTAAATCACCTGCTACCTATAGGTAGAAAATCTAGAATCAAACTTTCAACTCACACCAAACTTCCCCATTTTTCTAACTATAAAAATCGAGACAGCAAAGCTGAGAAAGCTTTAATTATGATTGGCAAGGATGGAATTGCTGACACCAAGATTGCTATTGCTGTCATACAAAGCATAATCTTAAATGATCGATTATTTTCTCTACGAGTTATCTCAAATACTACTAGCTCAAGACATCTGTTAACAGTAGCAATATTAGTACTAGACCCTCCAAGTTCTGGCACCAGTGTCCCGAAGTGAGCTTCAAGATCAGAATTAGTGCAATTTTTTAAAAATTCGAACGCTTGAGGAGATTTCAATTTCCCTATAAGTTCGTCCTGTGTCTTATGTATATTGCTCATTCTTTTTCCTTATTCAGCGTAATAAAATTTTTCCAACACAATACTAATACCAGTATAAGGCCTCCACATCGTGGCTGAAGACTCATGGAGCTTAATAAATAAAACCCTAAATGCCTGCAGACGCTCTTCATATTCGGTATATCCATAAAATCTAGAGAACATAACTTCAAGAGTGCTATCTTGATATTCGTCTAAAATCTCGGCCATTTTCTTCCTCGAAAATTGGAAATGTGAAGCAGATGGAATTTTATCATTTAGCGAAACATCGGCAGCATTTTTTAAGTCTGAAAATTTAATTGAAACCAAATGAGTTTCTTTCAACCCACTCCACTCTTCACACTTACAGCCAGACGGCAAACCATCTTTAAAAAGACTAGCCATCATTACCTGTAAAGAATTCATAAGGCCCACGGCAATATCCAGCTCTTTCCCTTTAGGGCTATGTAACTCTTTGTAAAGCGCGACATATCGAACAGCCATCAAACTCGTACTTGCTACTAAATTAGTTCGACTCAGCTTTTCCATTTGTAGAAGTGTTCTTCGACGAGAAGTATCCACTGCTTGATATAAGAAAGCCCCCAAGGCAAAAATCGCACCCAAAATATGAGAATATAAAAAGAGACCTATTGCAAATATTAAGCAAAACCACTCCCACTTAGCTCTGCCTCTGATGCTTGGACAGTTCTCTGGTAACAAAGGAGAAGTAACTACCTGCCCCTCTTCTCCAACCATTATACCAAGCTCATAAAATTTCCGGCTAATTAGCTCAAATTCCTCTTGAGAACTCCGGTTATTGCTCATGAGTAAATTCTAATTCCTATATAGGAATATATGCAATGCAGTTTAATTTACCTGATAGAGATAAATACATGCTTTTTAGCATCGCAGCAGTTAGGCTCGTTGCATTTTACTATCTACGCTTAACACTACGTGATCCACACATAGAGCAATACCAACCACCAAACTTCACCGTAGAGCCAATCCAAACGATCGCCCAAATACCAATTGTGCAAAGAGTAATAAGGAAATGAAGAATGTGATTTGTACCCTTTCGCTTTAAAAGCATTGGGCGCTCACAAGATTTGCAATATCCAGATGTTTCTTCAAACTGTGCCATATAGTCTAATGAACTCCCTCAAGGAGCCGATCTAAAATCGGATCCAGACATACTTCTTGAATACTATCTAGATCTTTATGACTTGCGGGCTTTCTTTGGTCTCCTTGAATTAGCTGGGCCATTGCATTTGCATTTCTATGAGCTGAGTGCGTAACAATTAAGTCATCGAAAGTGGCTGTTACCACCTTAGCCTTTACCTGGATTTCCAGCGAAGCCATGAGATCCCAGGATTTCCCTACAGATGGAAAAGCATTACATGGATGATCTATTAATTGGAGAACCAGAGTTCGGCTATTAGCATCATCAAGGGTAATTGCATTTCTTGAAAAGATCTTTGCTGCATTCAACCGGATTTTTGCGTAAGCAGATTTAGAATTGAGTGAAGACAATTCTTGCTCTTGCTTTATCACTCTCTGCTCCCTTGGAAGAAAGCCTCTTCCAGCTGCACATCCATGTAGAAGAGTTGCTACCGCTATAAGAGTACTTATTTTTTCCAGGACTTTATTTTTCATTTTTTCTCCCTGCTTCTATTTTTTTCGATACTTTTCTATTCGGTGCAACGTCACCCTAACGTCGCCACTAAAAATCTCTTTCAGCACCTCTTCTGTAGGCCGTTCATAGGGATCAGACTCACCAAAAATCAGTTCATGAATGGGAACCTCTAAGGCGGTAGCTACTTTCTTAAGCTCCGTAAGGTTGGCTGTGCTTCTCCCAATAGACCAACCATGCAGAGTTGAAGGAGGAATGCCCGTTTCCTTGGCCAGCCTGTGCAGGGTCCAGCCTCTTTTTTTGGAAAATGCAGATAGGTTCTTTGCGAGTTTCATATTCAGTCCTCCTTTCGGTGAGGAAAATTTTTCTGTAAGGTAAAGTTGAGTTGTCGGATG
>CAYMKD010000104.1:0-8061 GCA_964390435.1 uncultured Pseudobdellovibrionaceae bacterium
AAGACCTTTACTCACTAATGAAAGAGTTTGATCGTGTTTTAAAGGTGAATGGCATTCTGGCTGTTAGCGCTCCTCTTATGCATTCTCGTTTTTACGCAGATTTAAGTCATGTAAAACCCTATAATCCTAATGTATTTGAAGACTACATGTGCAACGGGGATAAAACGAACCGCGTTAGAAATCTCATTACCGATGGCTTTAAAACTCAAGAGATTGCTTATAGATATTCGCCAGCTATTCAACAGCCATTTTACTATTCCGAAAGTGCTACTATAAATTATGTGCTAGAGTTTTCAAGATGGATTTTAAAAAAGCTTAAAACTAAGCTCTATCAAAAGTCTGCCTACACTATCATTCTTAAAAAGCTACATTAAGATTTTTAAAATAGATTAAACAAGCTCCGCGAGACTCATGCCCGACTGCAAGCCATAACCATTTACAAGAGAGAGTTCCGGTAATATAGCGTAATCTTTAATTAAGTCCTTAGCTTGATTCATAATTTTTTTATCACAAATAAATTTTTTAGGAATTCCATTTCTTACCCACTCAAGGAGTTCACCATCTTCAATTCGCTCATCCATAACCATATCTAATGTAGGAATAGCTGGAACTCCAGTTGCATAAAGTTGAGTCGCTGGAAAGTTATCATCAAACAAAAGTTTCTTAAAACCTCTTTTTGAGGCCTCTATCACCCGTCTTGCTTGACTGACATGATCATCAAAAAAAATAAGACTTCTCTTATTACCTGCTTCAATTTTAAAATCAGACCAGTCTTTCATATGGTATGAAATATCAGGATGCTTATAACTAAGATGCCTATGTTCAATGTCAAAACTATGCACTTCTGCTTTTGGCGCAGCTGTCTTCATTGTAAGTGCTGAAAACCCACGAAAAGTTCCTGAATCAATAATAATCTCAGGTTGCATGATCTTAGCAACAACATAAAGCCAAACAGCTCCGTTAAAACTACTTCCACCTTTATTTTCAACTAGATTGCGATTTTTATAAAACTTCTTACATTCTACAATTGACTCTAATATGGACTCTAGTTTGACTGCACCTAAAAACGAAGGATGTTTGCTAAAGCATTCAAACATGACTTGTGCCAATGCCTGCTCTTGAAGCCTCTCAAGTTTAGGGCTAAGCAAATAGTTTTTATCATCGCTGATAAGCTTTCTAATAACCAATCGCTGTTTGTAAAGCACATGTTGATTTAATTTTTCTACTAACGTCCATTTAAGGTCTTTAAGCATGGTTTTTTGTACCATTTATTAACAGTTTTAGGCAAGATCCTAATCTAGGGCAAGGTGAACAAACTTTAAATATCTCAGCTCATGCGTGGCATGTAAAAATGGATGGTCTAAGCCCTGGCCTGAGACTCTTAAAATTTGCCCTTTTCTTCTCGCAAGAGATAATGCCTCTTGAATAATTAAAAAGAAATCATCAAATGAAATATGACTCGAACAAGAACTCACGGACAACTGCCCTAAAGGGGCTACACGTTGAGAAGCAGCCGCAAAAAGTTCTATATATTTATTTTGCGCATTCTTTTTTTGATCTTCAGAGTGACTCATTGAGGGTGGATCAACAATAATATGATCCCATTCCTGTTTTGAGCTTTGTAAATATTCAAAAACATCAACTGCAAGTCCCTCATGACAAGAACCCATGATTTGATTTAGCTGCCAATTCTCATTAGCTAAATCAATCGCAGCTTTTGAAATATCGACACTTGTTACATTTTTAGCACCACCTAGTCCCGCATATACAGAAAAACCTCCAGAATAGCTAAATAGATTTAAAAGATTTTTATTATTGCTAACTGATTTTATATAATGTCGATTTTCTCTTTGATCTAAAAAGAAACCTGTTTTTTGGCCTTTTTCTAAATTTACTTTAAATAAAACACCATTCTCTTTAATGGTAATTTCATTTTCAATTGCCCGCCCGCCAAGAAGTTTGGTTGCTTTGTCTGTGCTGCGTCTTGTTTTCTCAATAACTGATTTAAATGAGGCTTTGCCTAAAAGCCAATCTGCAATCAATTTTTTATCCCAAAATTCACTTGGCCCCTGACCATCAAATTGCACAACAGCTACTGAATCATAGGCATCACAAACTAAACCTGGTAATAAATCACCCTCACCATTAAAGAGTCTGTAAGCATTTGTATTGCTTGAGCGCACTGATTCTCGCAGCTCATAAGCTCTTTGAAATCTTTTCTCAAATAATTGCCTTGTGGGTGGCTTTTTTTCAGTACTTAAAATCCGCAAACTTAGAGGGCCATGGGGATCATAGTAAGCCCACGCAAGCTCACCTTTATTATCCAGCACTTGGCATAACTGCGCCTGACTCAGCTTAGGAGCAGCCACTATAGCCTCTTTATAAATCCAAGGCTCTCCACGCATTACTGAGCGACGCAGATTACGCGACAATTTTATTTTAAGCATAATTTTGCCTCTTATAAGCCTTGCCCAATGAGTCTCCTTCAAGTATTGAGCATAACTTATAAGGAGATTTTTATGAAAACACTAGTTTTATGTTTCACAATTCTATTATCACATGTTGCTTTTGCAGATTTAAAACTAAGTTGCGTACCAAGCTCTAGCTATTTTACTGGTGATTACATGTCTCTTACAGGTACTTTAAGTAATGACTTAAAGACTCTTGAATTTACTATCACAGATAAAGATCAAAATGACGATGTTATCGCCAAAGGCCAAACCCAAAGAAAACCATATATTACTGGAATTGGAACAAGCTTCTACTACCAGTACAATTACACCGTAGAACAAAACTATCATTCTAAACAATTAGTAATCCTATTAGACAGCCCTGGTTTAAATCGAGGTTTTAGTCAAATTGAAGGCCTAATCCAGTTTGGCTCTCCCATGAATAATGATTACCAAGAAAATTATATAGACTGCGATGTAAACTAAATCCGAAATTAATTCACTGACGCAATCGGCGTGTCTTTACCCATAGCACTCTGATTTTTATAATGCTACCTAGGTTCTCTACTTTAAAAGCGGAGGACCTTTATGATTCTTTCTGTTCTTAATCTATTCTTCTCAACACAACTTGTCTTTGCTAGCGGCCTCACTCTTGAACAAAAAATGAGTGATTTTAACCAACTCAATAGTGCCATTGAGTCTAACTATGGTCCTTACTTTTATAAACCTCAGGCTATTGGCCTAGACTATGAAGAATTAAAAAAGCATTATGCAAATGAAATTGCTTTAACTAAAAGCAATAAAGATTTTTACTACTTACTTGTTCGTTATGTGGCTGAATATAAAGATGGTCATTTTGGTATACGACAACCCAGCAACGAAACTTATGAAATCCCTATAACCACAGATCTTGTGGAGGGAAAAGTTCTTATTGATACAATCGATCGAGCGAAATTATCAGAAGCTGATTTCCCGTTTGCTAAAGGCGATGAGATTATATCAATAAATAGTGAGCCAATTGAAAATCTAGTTAATGAATTAGCAAAATACATGGTCTCTGGATTTGATTTAACAATTAAAAGAAAAGCCTCTTGGCTCGTTTTTTATAGACCCACAAGAATTGTGCCAGCACCAATGGATGATTTGGTTGTTAGCGTCCGTCGTGGCACTTCCAATATTATTGAAAACTCCAAGCCGTTGAAATGGAAAAAAAGCGGCCAATCCATATCAGAAGATTTTTCAACACAAACTAGCTTTTCAAAGTCAGGCACTAAGACTCAATCACATACAAACTTTAATCTTTTATCTACTTATGACGAAGATCTCGAACTTTTAGGCGAAAAGCGTCTTGAAAGATCTTTTCAATGTTCAGGAGGTACGCGAATTGCTATTCCTCAAGATGCCACTATGATAATAAATGATCCATTTGTTGCCTATTACCACCCAACAGAAAAAGGGAACGTAGGCTATCTGCGCATTCCTCACTATTATTGGTTAGACGACAATAATTCAAATTATGCATCAGAGGTATTTTCTCAATACGAATATGCAATCTCAGTTTTAGAGAAAAACACTGTTGGTCTTATCATTGATCAAGATCATAACTGTGGTGGCTCCGTAGATTATTTAGAAGACATGATTTCTCTATTTACTCAAAAGCCCGTGCTCCCAATGCAATTTGAATTATTAGCTAACAAAACAACCTATATAGATTATGCAAATGATATTCAAAATTGGACAACTCCTCATACAATTTTAGAGGAGCAGGTCAAAAAAGTTCAGGAGCTAATTTATAATTCATGGTCAAAGGGGCATTTCTTAACACCAAAAACCTCTATCAGCGGAAAAGATTGGATTTACCCTCACCGTATTCATTATACCAAACCAATTGTGATGCTCATTGATGAGTTATCAGGATCTGGTGGAGATGCCTTTCCATCTTTAATGCAAGGATATGGCTTAGCAAAACTTTTAGGAACACGCACTTCAGGCCTTGGGGGACATGTAACTCAAATGCCAAGCCTTAACTATTCAGCAATGGAATACAGAATGACTCGATCTTTATTTTATCGCCCTGATGGTGTTGCTGTAGAAAACAACGGTGCTGTTCCAGATGTTAACTACACTATCACTCGAGATGATTTTATTTATCAATACAAGAATTATCAGAAATTTTATATTAAAACTCTTTTAGAGATGATTCCGTGAAATTAAGTATTCTAACCTCACTGATTGTTTGTTTTTCACATTCATCTTCAAGCACAAGTCTATACTCCACAGAGAGAGGAGCTCGATTTTACCATTAAGGCCACTTTTAAATCATCACAAAACTACTATGAAAGCTAATATGGAGGCTCCTCTGCAGGGTGGCTCCTATTTGCTTAATGTCGGTGGAATTTAATTATTATCATGCATCTGCTTGTAGGTGCATGATTTGTTGGCCAAATATTCTACGGTACTCACCACTTCTATTTAAAAGTTCAGAGTGCTTACCATTTTCGACAATTTCTCCATTTTTGATTACATAAATTTGGTCAGCTTTCATAATGGTTGAAAGTCGATGTGCTATCACAATAACCGTACGATTCTGAATTAAGTTATCAATCCCTTTTTGCACTTGTGCTTCGCTAATAGAATCAAGAGCACTCGTTGCTTCATCTAAAATGACAATAGGTGCATTTTTAAAAAAAGCACGCGCCAAACTAATGCGCTGCCTTTCACCACCGGATAAAAGTGAGCCTCGATCCCCAACCCATGTCTCAAATCCTTGCTCAAAACTAGAAATAAAATCAGAGGCAAATGCCGACTGCGCTGAGGCCTCAATTTTGCCCTCATCTTTCTTAAGATCACCTATGCGAATATTTGTTCTAATGCTGTCACTAAACAAAAAACTCTCTTGTGTTACTAGAGATATGTGATCTCTGAGTTCCGCTAGCCTCATATCTTTAATATCTGTCTCTTCTATAAAAATTTGCCCAGTTGTTGGCTCATAAAATCTTGTAAGCAGATTAATTAAGCTTGTTTTACCACTGCCACTCTCTCCAACAAAAGCAGTTACCTGATTCTTTTTTATATTAAAATTTATATGATTTAATATTTGCCTATCACCAATTTTAAGAGAAACATCTTTAAAACTAATTTGCGACCAATCTGGCCACGGCTTAGGATTTTGTGATTCCACAACATGATTTTCACTATCGATAATTTCAAAAACTCTTATACTGGCAGCAACTGTTGCCTGTAGTCTTACGTAGCTCTCTTGAATCTTTTTAACCGGGCTACTCAACATCATCAAAGCCACTAAGTAACCCATAAAATCACCAAGTGTTGACTGTCCACTAAGTATTTTTTGCCCCACGTAAACAAAAATGCTTAAAATCAAAATAGTTGCAACAAACTCTGTCACTGGTCCCATAATTTCAATGCGACTATTTGTTTGCTTTCTTGCCTCTACATAGGCATTGGCATCTTGATGGAATTGACCTAAAACTTTAGACTCTAAATTGAAGGACTGTATAATTCGAATTCCTTCTAGAGTTTCTTTAATTCGGGAACTCATTACATCAAACAGTTGAAAGCTTTGTGTTTCAAAACGCAGTATCCCTACTGAAACTTGCCTTAGAAAAAAAAGTAATAAAGGCAACAAAATAAGAGCCACTAATGTTAATGACCAATTCAAATAAAATAACCTACCTAGGAGCAAAACAAGAAGAATTGGTTCTCTAAAAATATCTGCTACCATTCTTAATCCATGCTGAACTGTAAGAGTGTCATTTAAAAGCCTCGCCATAAAGGCTCCGTGCCCCCCCTCATAGTTCAAGACATATTGGGATCTAAAAAATATCATGGCCTGCTGAAGTTTAAACCTAAGCTGCATGACCACTTTATCTGCCAGGCAGTCCATTTGATAGAGATGAATATAACGGCTCAAGGCAGAAAAAAAAGAAACCGCAACGATAAGGGCAGCCGTCTGCCAAACGAGGTCAAAGTTTTTAGTCTGAAGGCTATCAAAAAGAGTTTTAGTTTGAATCACAACATATGTTGTTAAAGCACTCATAATGAGTCCTGTTAGAGCTACCAATAGGACTTGTTTTTTATTAGGAGCTAGCTCATGCAAAAGCCGCAGTACTTGTTTATACAAATCATTTTCTCCTTAGAGCTAAACTGCCTTTCTCATACAGTTTTGTCCACAATGTAGAGCCTCATTTTCAATAGCTCGCCGCATCACTTGGCCTCTATACAGAGGTTAATGAATCTTAACTACCCCAGAGGATACTTAGTATCGTTTACTGAATTTGTATTAGTACTTTAAGAATGGCTTTAAATGAAACCTAGCTACTTACAACAGCTTTGCTCCCTAAATAACATAACAAGCTCCGCAGATGCTAGAATCAAAGAGCTTCTCTATCTAGGCTGTCATTGGTTTCAGGCGGACCAAGGTCTTTTATTTGATATTAAAGACAAACCAACACTGAAAATTTCTACAACTTCAAACCATTTACAAAGGGCTGAGCAACAAACCCAAATCTTTCAAAAAAGTTTTCCTGAAATAGAAACTGCCCTTTTAGCTCATAGAAACTCGAGTGAAGACTTTTTTCATTTCTGTGTATTTCAAGATCAGCTTAAATTTTCAGCCTTCGGCATGAATTTTCTAAACTACGAGAATAAGCCAATGGTCCTGGTTTACCTGACTCCAAATACATCTGAATTAACCAATGATGAACAGGTTAAGGTCAGAATACTGACTTTAAATATGTCGCATAACTTGTTTATTAGAGATTTTAATGAGTTCTCTAGCCAAAATAACGAGCTTAAATCTGACTCTCATCTCATAGAGCTTGGCAAAATGGCTGGCTCCGTGGTTCACGAAATCACCAACCCCCTCTCCATTGTAATTGCACGTGCTGAACAACTAAAAAAACAACTCGTTAAGGGCATAAATGTTAAAAATGAACACACTCAGTCTCTAGATAAGCTCTTAAATTCAGCAGAGCGAATAAAACAACTGCTCATCAATCTAAAAAAAATATCCATGCGACGTCCTGAGGATAGAATCAAATTTGAAAAAACCTATGTTCGTGACATTATTCAAAACAGTATTGATTTATCTAACTTAGATCTTAATAAAAAGGATCTTCGCTTCTCTGTTGAGTCAAGCTGCCCCAATGCTTTTTTAGAGTGCAACGAAACTACAGTTTCTCAAGTTTTAATTAACCTACTAAATAATGCTATAGCCGCCGTGGCTCATTTACCTGATAAATGGATCAAACTTATTGTTTCTGAAACCCCAAGTGAAATTCACTTTCGAGTACAAGATAGCGGCAAAGGCCTTAATAGCTCTATAGCTGATAAGATTATGCGTCCCTACTTTACCACTAAACCTGCTGACGAAGGCACTGGACTTGGCCTGAGCATAGCTAAATCCTTTGTTGAGGCCCACAATGGCAAGATCTTTCTTGAGTCTGGAGAGGCCAATACTACCTTTACAGTGCACTTACCCAAATCTCAGGGCCAGACCAAGAAGCCTACAATTAGAGATTTCACTGATATGACCCTGCTTATTGTTGATGACGAGACCGATTTAAGAGATTTGATTGCCCAAGAGTTTCTG
>CAYMKD010000105.1:0-7989 GCA_964390435.1 uncultured Pseudobdellovibrionaceae bacterium
AACTTCTCACCAAGACCCTTAAGAAAACCACTAACCAGTGATTTGCGAGCCTCACCACTCACAGGGCGAAATCCTGATTTGTAAGTAGTTAAAACATCCTCTTTTAAATTATTTAAAAATCTTGATGGACTCATTGGCTTTAATTCGCCGTAGCGTTTTCGCTTCTCACACCTTGTGATCATCAGCCGATTCTGCGCTCTGGTAATACCAACATAAAATAACCTTCGCTCTTCGTTGATATCACCACCCAAAGTACGATGTGGCAAAATATCCTCTTCTAAACCTAAGAGAATCACCGCCGGAAACTCTAACCCCTTACATGCATGCAAAGTCATTAATTGCACTTCACACTTTGTGTCCTCTTCGTCATTATCCCTTAATTCCATAGCTTCTAAAAATTCAGTGAGTGTTTTTCTACTTAGTCCTCCTCGACTTATAAAACTATCTAAAATGCGAGCTAAAATCTCAATACTCAACCAACGCTTCTCACCCACATCCGATTTTGCCGATGAGTGATACACAAACTCTCTATAACCAATCTGATCTAACCAGTGCTTTAAGGCACTGCCACCCGACGCTGGACTCTCAAGAATCACGCTTGGCAACTCTTTTAATTTTTGCCAGAAAAACTTAAGGTTCTTTTTTACCGAGGGCTGCAAAGAAAGCTCATCAACTCTCTCAACTGCTTGAATAAAACTCAATCGATGCGTTTGACAATACTCACTAATTGTCTCAAGCGAAGCCTCACCAACACCACGTGCCGGCGTATTAATCACTCTCTTAAAAGCCACTTCACTTCGATTTAAACTCGCTCTTAAAAAAGCCAAAACGTCTTTTACTTCTTTTCTCTCAGAGAGTTGCATGCCACCACTAATTTTGTAAGCAATGTTTTGTCTTCGCAACTCTCCCTCAAGCAAACTCCCCTGACTATTTGAGCGATAGAGTATTGCAATATCTGAAGCTTTAAAATCTTCACTCATTAAGGAGAGAATCTCTCTTGAAACAAACTCAACCTCTTCTTCTTCACTCGCCAATACAAATAGTTCAGGTTTTTGTACTTTACCTAAATTCTCAGGCTTTAAAGTTTTCCCATGACGATCTTTGTTCTCTGCAATAACTTGATTTGCCAGATCTAAAATGGCTGATTGAGAGCGATAGTTCCGCTCAAGTCTTGTTACTTGGCAATTCTTGTAACGCTTAGGAAAATCGAGAATATTGCGCACACACGCACCTCGCCAGCCATAAATGGCCTGATCATCATCACCCACCACAGTTAAGTTTGAATGATCTTTGACCAACTCATCAATTAACTGCATTTGCACCATATTTGTATCTTGAAACTCATCCACCATCACTTGCGTGAACATCTGCCTCATAGAGGCCTGCACTTGAGAGTCATTTTTTAAAAGCTCCACAGGCTTTAAAAGCAGATCCTCAAAATCAACTGCTCCCAAGTTTTTAAGACGCTTTAAATATTTCGGTAGAAGGACTTCTGTAAGTATTTCGTAATCTTCATCAGACTTTGCTTTTTTTTGCCCGCGACTGCGCCAATCATGGATATTTTTTAAAATCATCTCCGCATCAAATTGAGCCTTGCCACTAACTTTAATATCTTTCATTAACTCTTTAACGATTTGTCCACTATCGGCCATATCTAAAATACTAAACTGTGCGGGAAGCCCTGCTTGCTTATGATATTTTTTTAAAATCCTTAGACCAAAACCATGAAAGGTGCCTGCCCACAAACTAAGATCCGATCCAAGCTTATGACTTACTCTACGCTTTAGCTCTCTGGCAGCTTTGTTTGTAAATGTCAGTACACAGATTTCATTTGGGCGAGCTATGTTCTCTGCAATTAATCGACCTGTGCGCGAAACAAGCACGGTGGTTTTGCCTGAGCCCGCACCTGCAAGAATTAACTGCGGCCCATTATTATGAAGGACCGCTTGTTGCTGTTCTGGATTTAAACCATGAAGCCAAGGATTCATTTAAGTAAAAATCTACGAGCGATTATGAACAAGAAGACGAACTTCATCCGGAAACACGACTTCAATTTTCTCTTTCTGAATGGAGCGAATAAAACCTAAACCAAACTTTGGGTGAGCTACTGGTTGATCTGCAGCAAACTTCTCTTTCATGCTATAGTTTATAGGAGTATTTTTTGCGCACTTTTCTTTAAGTTCATTGTAGGCTTGCTCATGAGTAGCAGCAGCACGACTTGCAGCTCTGGCTTTAGAGATTGCACCAATATTTGATTTTCTCGCAGTTTTTGCTTTTGCTAATTTATAAGTTTTTTTACTACCACAAATTTCACACTCAACTTTTGCAGAAGACTTCGTCGTATGCGCTAAAACTCGATGATATCTTTCAGCGCCACATTTTTTGCACTCTAGATAAATGTTTTTTGCAACTGCTGGCAATTCATTTGGCGTTGCGGTTGTGCTTGTCGCTGTCATCTCATAACCCCTTACTTTGGTTGGTAGACCATTAATGGATCTTTAAGTGAATTTTTAGCTATTTCTGCTGCACTTAAATAAAAAGGACCCTCGCCCTTTTCTAATTTATGCTGAAGAGCAATCATACTGGGCTCTGATTGAGGGTCAATCATAAAACCAGATGGCTCATATTTTTCTTCAAAAATCTGATCTTCTTCACGGTTAAAAAACTTTTGCCAACGAGAAGTTTCTACTTTTACCCTATAGGTCAAAGTCTGCGCATGCGAATGCACCGGTGTATAGGCCGTAATAATCTCCATATGACCATAATGACTATGTAGCTTCACAGCCGGGCTTCCCCATTGAGTCATGCCACAACAAGCCTCCACATTTGCATACCAAAGGCCAAAAGCCTTTGATAAAAAGCCTAACCCATAAAGCCCTTTGTCTTTTGGCAAGATCGAATTAATAGAACACAAATTATGAGCTACCCACTCACCCTTTGCCATGGTCGGAATAATTATAAATAAAGACAGTGGCGTCCACTCACAATCTTTAGAGTGACGCATGACCTTTTTAATATAATCTGGCAATTTTTCTGTGCGGTAAGCAAAACCTGCAACAAAACCAGGCACCACAGCACAGTCATAAAAAACCCAACGAGGCATTGTCATATTGGCTGGACCAAAAGCTTTACCCTCAAGAAAATAAATTTGCTCAGCAAATTCAAGCTCATTTAAATCCAAAGGATTTTTATAAACTGGAGCTAACTTGAACCAATCCAACTTATGCTTTTTTCCAGGATGAGAAATACGATTATCTCCCCTAACATAAACATAAGGGCGAATATCTTCTGATTTAATCCAATCTGCATGATCTGAAAGCTTAAACAAAAATTACCTCTACTTATCCCCCAAAGGGCCAATCATTTGTTCTGGGCGCACAACGCGGTCAAAAGTTTCACCATCCAAAAGTTTTAACCGAATGGCCTCTTCCCTCAAAGTTGTATTGTTCTCATGTGCTGCTTTTGCGATTTTAGCTGCGTTATCATAACCAATATGCGGATTAAGGGCTGTCACCAACATTAAAGAATTATCAAGATGCTTTTTAATCTGCACTTTGTTTGCCTTAATCCCCTCAACACAATGATCCGTAAAGCTCTCACATGCATCTGAAATAAGTCTAATAGAGTTAAGTACATTAAAAACAATAACAGGCTTAAAAACATTGAGCTGAAAGTGCCCCGTACTTCCACCCACTGCTACAGCCATATCATTGCCAATCACTTGCGCACAAACCATCGTCATGGCTTCACTTTGAGTTGGATTTACTTTGCCAGGCATAATGGAACTACCAGGCTCATTCGCTGGCAAAATAAGTTCACCAATGCCCGATCTTGGACCACTTCCTAAAAGACGAATGTCGTTGGCAATTTTCATTAAGCTACAAGCTAAAGTTTTAAGCGTGCCACTAAGCTGCACTAGAGCATCGTGTGCAGCTAAAGCTTCAAATTTGTTTTCCGCACTTGTAAATGAAAGTTTTGTTTCTTTAGCTATCGCTGCAGCGGCCTTAAGCGGAAAATCAGGATGCGTATTAAGTCCCGTGCCTACAGCTGTACCACCAAGGGCTAATTCCAACACATAAGGCATGTCATTTTTAACTCTTACAATGCCATGCTTTAACTGCGTCACATAAGCACTAAACTCTTGTGATAAAGTCAGAGGTGTTGCATCCATTAAATGTGTGCGCCCAATTTTAACAATGCCAGTGAGTTCTTTTTGCTTTTTTTCTAGAGCCACAGCTAATTTATCAAGCATTGGCAAAAGTCGGTGATGAACTTGCTCACCCACAGCTATATGCATTGCAGTTGGAAAAGTATCATTTGAAGACTGTCCCTTATTAACATCGTCATTTGGATGAATTCCTTTAGAGCCCAAGCCCTGCCCCATTAATTCAAGAGCACGGTTAGCAATGACTTCATTTGCATTCATGTTAGTCTGTGTTCCACTTCCTGTTTGCCAAACTACAAGTGGAAAGTGGGCATCTAGCTTTCCCTGAATAACTTCATCGGCCGCTTTCACAATGACTTCACATTTTTCTTTTGGCAAAAGGCCCAATTCCGCATTAGTCAAGGCAGCACATTTTTTTAAAATTCCAAGCGCTCTGATCATTTCTCTAGGAAAGCGATCTCCACCAATTTTAAAATTCTCTAAAGATCTTTGCGTTTGTGCTCCCCAGTATTTATCGGCAGGAACTTTAATCTCTCCCATACTATCTTTTTCAGTACGAAACCCCATATAATTTAAAACTCCTTCTGTCGATGAACCATTTGCACAGAGGCCTGTGCTGTTGGATAAATAACAAGTTCTTGAATATTAACATGTGCCGGACGCTCTAACGCCCAAATAATAGTTTCAGCAATATCCTCAGCACTTAAAGGTTTCATGCCTTGGTACACAGCTTTGGCTTTTTGCTCGTCTCGCAAACGCACCTGCGAGAATTCAGTTTCAACCATTCCTGGTTCGATATTTGTAACACGAATATTTTTTCCTAAAAGATCCATTCGCAAACCTTCACTTAAAGCACGCACCGCAAATTTTGTGGCTGAATAAACAGCTCCATTTGGATAGGTCCAACGACCAGCCACAGAGCCAAGGTTTACAATATGGCCAGAGTTTTTTTTAATCATCGCAGGTAAAACTTGTCTAGTAACAGATAAAAGCCCCTTGATGTTCGTATCGATCATCTCATCCCAATCC
Organism: uncultured Pseudobdellovibrionaceae bacterium; assembly: GCA_964390435.1. Classification (GTDB taxonomy): domain Bacteria; phylum Bdellovibrionota; class Bdellovibrionia; order Bdellovibrionales; family Bdellovibrionaceae; genus CAYMKD01. The sequence goes on from CAYMKD010000105.1 coordinate 5,195, forward strand.
TCTAGCCGCCCCTCTTGGAGAGGATCAATCCCTCGAGCAAGGCCCGCATTGTTGATTAACACATCAAGCTTCGCTGTCAGCTCAGGATTTTTTTGAAAAAAACTCAAGACCTCTTGAGAGTCAGATATATCAAACACCCCTAATTGCACTTGAATAGAGTGTGTCTTCTCAAGCTTTGCTTTTAAAAGCTCTAAACGCTCAGCCCTGCGACCGGTAATAATAAGATTATAATTGAGCACAGCAAGCTTTGTGGCCGTAGCCAGACCAATACCTGCCGATGCTCCAGTAACAAGAGCCCAACGCGACACAACAATATCCCTTCTAAACAGAGTCTTCTAAGATAAGGGCGAGGGCTTCACTTGCCAACAAAATCCTTGTTAAGCTCCTTGTCAATATGGCAAAAGACCATCATATCGCTGTAATGCAGTGCTTTTACAAAGGTGCCTGGCGCCTTATGGGGAATAAATGGCGAAATATTGGTTAATGAAGTCTGAGCCTGGAGTCTACTCCATAGACGATCTTAAAAAGGAAAAGAAAACCTGGTGGGAATGCATTCGCAATTATCAGGCACGCAACTTTATGATTAAAGATATGAAGGTTGGTGATGAAGTGCTTTTTTATCACTCAAGTGCTGACCCTGCAGGAGTTGCAGGTCAAGCACGTGTTTCTGCCCCTGCGGCTGCAGATAAAACGGCGCAAGATAAAAAAAGTGAATACTATGACCCTAAGGCCACAAAAGAAAACCCCATCTGGCAATGCGTGCAAGTTGAATTTGTAACGAAGTTTAAGAACTTTGTTCCAATCGAGCAAATTCGGAAAACTAAAGGCTTAGAGAAAATGCTTTTATTAAAACGTGGGCAAAGACTTTCCATTCAACCCATCACCGCAGAAGAGTTTGCTATCATTAGTAAGCTTGGACAAAAGTAGTAGTGCTCAACTTAGATCATTCAACCGATACAAAAATATTCTTAGCTCCAATGGAGGGTGTTGTCGATTGGCCAATGCGCGATCTACTAACTCGAATTGGTGGAATTGATTTTTGTGTCACTGAATTTATGCGAGTCACAAATCATCTTCATGGCGATGAACAGTTTTATAAATACTCGCCCGAATTAAAAACTAAAAGCTTCACTGCTGCAGGCACTCCAGTGATTTATCAACTTTTAGGAGGGCAACCTGATCCCTTAGCAGAAAATGCCCTGAGAGCTTGCGAGTTAGGTGCAATTGGCATTGATTTAAATTTTGGTTGTCCAGCTAAAACTGTGAATCGTCATGATGGAGGCGCAACTTTATTACAGTTTCCAGAGCGTCTTTACAAAATCGTAAAAACAGTTCGCCAAGCCGTGCCTGCAAACTTATCAATGAGCGCTAAGATTCGCTTAGGATTTATGGATAAAAGCCTTTATCTAGAAAACTCAAAAGCTATCGAAGAAGCAGGTGCCACTTGGCTTGCCGTACATGCCCGCACTAAACTTGATGGTTATCGTCCGCCAGCTTATTGGGAACATTTAGCAGAAATTAAAAATTATATTAAAATTCCTGTGATTGCCAACGGAGAAATTTGGACTTTAAGTGATTTTATTCGTTGTCGCGAAATTAGTCAGTGCCAGCACTTTATGATCGGCCGAGGTCTTATTGCAAACCCCAACTTAGCCCTAGAAATTAAATCTTATTTAAATTCTTCATCTGCACCTAAAATCACAGTTTGGCCACTAATTAAGGAGTTCTTTGAACTCTCAAGTCAGTACCGAGAGGCCTCTTATGCCACAGCCCGCACTAAGCAGTGGCTTAGACAGCTCTCTGCTAGAAATTCTGATTTCACTTTTGCCTTTGATACTCTAAAAGTTCTGCATGATTCTAAACAGTTTGCTTACGCATTAAATAGTTTTTTGAAAGAAAACCACTCTGGGCTCAATCACTCGGAGCTGCCAACTGTACTTCATGGCTAAGTACTCATAAGTTTTTTGGCTAAAAAACCCCACATGCGTAGGATCACGACGGTAATACCAACTATCAAATTTCTCTAAAGTCTCTGGTAAAACTTCAGTCATAATAGCAAGCCAACCCTTTGGTTTTAAAAGTTTATCAAAGAGCATAAAGTTGTCTGCTGGTTTATATAGATGCTCAATAACTTCTGTGCAGGTAATAAAATCATAAGCTCTATTTAAAACGCTAAAGTTTTTAGCAAAATATACATCGTAAACGGACACTTTAAAGCCCTTAGCTCTCATAAGAGTGGCCAGAGCCACCGTCGGCCCGGAGCCATAATCAAGCCCTTCGCCTGCGGGAACGAGCAACGGTACTAAAGGATCAATTAGGCGATTGAGAAATTTTTGGTAACCTAAATCCGATACTTCATTTTCATGAAGCAAGTATCGCTCTCCTTCATCTTCAGGTAAAAGTCTTAACTCTTGATCGAGGCAAACGTAAGCACAAGTTTCACACTGATAGTATAGAGCTTGCGTTTTATTATCTTTAAAATAATTTTTTAGTGTTGGGTTTAAACACAACGGACACTCTGTCATAGCAAAAAGTTACCACGTTTAAGACAAAAGGTACCAGGTACCTTTTGCTTGCAACAGCGCATAAAGTTGAGTATGGTTCTCGTCATGGCTAAAGTTATTGTTTATTCAAAAATCCCCTGCCCTTATTGTGTTGCCGCTAAAAGATTACTCAGCGAAAAGGGGGTTGCCTTTGAAGAAATTGATCTCACTGGAAAGTATGATGAGATGATGGCTCTTAAGCAAAAAACAGGTTGGATGACTTTCCCAGTGATTTTAATTAATGATGAGCTC
>CAYMKD010000106.1:0-7942 GCA_964390435.1 uncultured Pseudobdellovibrionaceae bacterium
TATTAAGCTGTGGGCTTAGCAAAGTTGAAAATTTTTCTATATCTGCAACAGCGGAGGATGGATCTTCTATTTTATCACTTCAGGCAAGTAGTCAGGGATACAAAATAAATCTCACTTGTGTTAAACAGCCATAATTTATGATAGGTTGGGTCGACAAGACTCAACCTAATTCTTTTGAAAAAAAGGTATAATTTTTTATGAAAAATTTCAGTTTCATTCAATTATTCGTACCATTATTTATTGGGCAAATTGTAATGGCAGGGGGCTGGTCAAGCGGTGGGGGAGGACTGTTGAAGGATAAAGTTAACCCATGGTTTCTCAACAACACGCACCAAGTTAGTTACTGTATTCTGATTGATCAAAAAAACTTTGGTGTGAATCTAGATGTTGTAAAATTACAATTAAGTCGGGCGATTGAGTTTTGGAAAGAGCAATTCTCCCATGCTATTTTGCCAAAATTATCTACATTTGGACAGCTTCAAATAGCATCACAGACCTTCACTGAAACGTCTTGCCATAATGATACAGACATTGTTTTTCAATTTGGAGTACTAACCCAAGAGCAGAAAAAGTTTCTGAAAGATCCGACTGAGTATGCCGCCATAAGTGTAAGAACCGACTATGACAAAGTTAATCTTCGAGGCAAAGGCTTCGTATACATTTCGCCAAACTCAGGGGCGTTGGCTTATAACTCTGAAGGTGTAATTAAAAGTGCCTGGAGTGTTCATGACGGCCAGTTACTGTATCTAACTCTATTACACGAGTTAGGTCATGTATTTGGCTTGCAACATATGGGGTCATACGGTGATCTCATGTCCGAAGGCTTTGTTGAGTCTATTTTGGCGAGTGAAAATTTAAAAATGCCCATAGTTGAAAAATTTAATTTTTTCTCATTATCTAAAGGGGGGCGTCTTATTTGCCCATCGACAGCACTTTTAAATAAGTGGCAAAATTATTTTGGCGCACAAACATCTGATAAATGTTTTCAATTTGAATTTTCTCATGATTCCAAGAATGAGCTTTTTGGAAAAACTTTAATGAAAGTGTTTGTTGCGAAATCTGCTTTGGAGACATTAAAGAAAATTCAAGAGATTGAACTCTCAATGGACAGATTTTTTCCATCTTTTACCAGTCTTATTTGGCTCTCTAAAAACCAAGCTGTGTTCGATAATAATGATTTGCAAGCCGGCATAAATTCAGGAATTCTTGGGATAGGTGGACTCAATGTTGGTAAGCAAGGATATTTTACTCTATCTAATAATAAAAATAAAAAATCTATTTCTGTGAGATTTGAGCAAGGGCGAAGAACAATTCTTATTGATGGCGTCATTGATGGCAAAATAGTGCCCCTGTTATAATTTGTAATTTATTGCAAAACGAACTTTAAAAGCTCATTCCCAAACCAGTATTTATCAGCATCATGCTGGCAGTCACTCCAGATGTAGAACTTGGAAAGTATCCGTACTCAAAATTTATGGGAATGTACATAGTTGAGCTAAGAGTATAATCGTAACCTAGAGCAAATAAGATCATTTGATTTGATGAAACTTTTGATTCATTAATTGCGTTGGAAGACTTTGATAAGGCTGATAAAAATGAGAAGCCAATGCCTAGCCAAAATCTGGAGCTTTGCTCACTTAAATTATATTGAGCCATGCCCTCAACTTCGAGGTAATTAATGTTTGTACTGCAATCTGCTGTCAGAGTGGTGGTCCCACAAGCCGCTGCGCTTGCTGTTCCTTTTGCAGTGAGAGGAACGTAGCCAAGAGCAATACGAGCCATTACAGAACTTAAAACAGGCATTTGGTAAAAACCTCTAAAGGTAAGTCCGTTTCCAGTCATAGAGACAGAGTCACCGTCTGTAAAAGAAACTTTCATTTGGCTGTAGTTAAGGCCTGCAAGTAAACCATAGTGGCTACGTATTGCTGGGCTTTGATTGCTTGTTGGTGCAGCTGCGGTCTTATAATCAAAAGAATTTTCCGTTCTTGCCCGCAGCTCTTGGCCAGGGGCTGTCTTACCACGAGTGATAATTCCTATAGCTCGGTTTCCCTTAAGAGCTTGAATTTGAATAACTGCAGAGTTTTGTCCTTGTCTGTTTATAGTGTTGTACTCACTACCTTTGTAAAGGCTTTGATCTGAATTATCTAGAAGCGCTTTATTGCCTTTAATTTTTAAAACTTGAGCGCTCCAAGCAGTGTGCGCAAATAGCATAAATATAGATATGAGCCATATTCGCATTAAAGTTCCCCTTGACCCTCAATAAGGATGAGCAAGTTAGACCTATTAAAATCTTCTTTCGAAGCAAATTCATAGCGACAAGCTACTTTTGAATTGTTACTTAGATTTATTAAAACCTGATAAGGAATTTCATTCTCATGATTCAGCTGCCATACTTGATAGCTTGTGGTTTCGGTAAGTAGAGTAGTGTTTTTTATAGAAAAAATTTCTTCTGCTTGCTCCGTGCACTCACGCTCTTCATCCTGGCTGGGAAGACCTAGCGTATTCACTCTTGTTTGGTCTGAGTGACTTTCAAAATATCTTCTGCCGTAAGATGAGTAAAGTGAGCAAGAGCAAAGAAAATAAGCTGAGACGAGTAAGGTGGTGTATTTAGTTAAGCTATTCTTTACTTTCATATGTAAAGAATAGCTTAAAATGTTTTAATTGCTAATTAAAATGGAATTTCGTCAGCAGGATCGAACTGTGGCTCTGGACTAAAGTCTTTATATGAAGAGTCTTCGAAGCCTCCTGTTGAAGGTCTCTCGCCACCAGTAGCACCTAAAAATTGCACGCTTTGAGCTACGATATCAGTAGCATAACGTTTTTGTCCTTGTGGATCTTCCCAGCTGCGAGTTTGCAGGCGGCCTTCAACATAAACTTGGCGGCCTTTGCTTAAGTGCTTACCACAGTTTTCAGCTTGTTTACCCCATACGGTAACTCTATGCCATTCCGTGCGCTCTTGCTTTTGGCCTGAAGCTTTATCAATCCAGCTTTCACTTGTTGCAATACTTAAACGGGCCATAGTTTGACCGTTACTGATTGTTTTTACTTCCGGATCCGTACCAAGACGACCTACAATAATAACTTTATTAACACCAGACATAGATATTCTCCCTCTCTGTAATCTATAGCTTAAACATCAGCCGAGGCTCATGTGCAATAACTCCAGATAGGTAGCCGCAAGCCCAATGATTTGTAAACATAACTTGTATTCGAAAGTCGAATGCCGCTTAGCGCAAGGCGCTGATATTAGGAGGAAGCCCTGGGCCCGCTGCGTTAATTTTAAAGGCATAGCGGGCCCCATCACTCAAAGCACTTTTATATCCATCTAAAAAGGAGAGGTATAAAGTAGCTTTATCTTGAAAGCTTTTTTTAACTTGGAGATCAATATTGAAATTATAAGATCCTATTAGAGGGGTGATGCCGGAACCTTGCGATTGTAGAGTGAGACCTATCTCACCTTTGATAGTGCCTTGAAGTTCATCACCCTCTTGGCCCAGACGACCCTCTTCAATGTTAAGTCTCCCACCAGCAAGTCGACCTTTAAGTTCTACATTTTTTAATTTCAACTCAGGTAAAGTCAGTGGTCCCATCATCGTATTTATATTTGCTGCTGGAAGCTCGAATTGCGAAATTTTTAAGTTAACCTCGGCGTCGGGCTGTTCAGTTAATGTTAGATCTGCCTGAGTTGTAGACTTTAAATCAAGATTTCCATGTACGTTAACTGGTAAATGAAGAGCTTCATTAAGTTCGGAGAGCTTTAGGTTTTGTACTTCGAGATTGATTTTTTGTCTCTCAACTCCAGAGTCTGAGCGTGTCCCGCTGCTTGAAGCAAGTTTTAGGTCTCCATCCATAAGACCTTCGATCTTTATGGTTCCATAGGGTTTTTGCTGGATAAGGGCTGCGATGGAGGGGCTAATAAAAAAATGATCTGCATGAAGTTGCGGAAGCCCTGAAATGTCTAAAAACACATCTTTAAAAGCAATGCCAGGAGCAGGAGAGAGAGCAAGGTTAACGCCGTCAAATAGTAAAAATACTTTTCCTTGAGTAGCTTTAGCAATTTGTGCAGATATAAACTCACTTAGGTCGCTAAAGGGAAATAAAATAATTAAAAATACGACTGCGCTGAAAAAACTAATGCCGATATAGCGTTTGGCTTTTTTTATTTGATTTAGCATGCCTGAAATTTGACTCATTTACGAAACCTTCCTTTGCGTGGAGGAGTTGAAGGCTCTTTGTTATTTGGAGGATTTTCAGGTGTTTCAATACCACTTTGTGCTGTTGTTGGCGCATTGATAGAGGAGAGTGTATAGATAACATCAAAGTATCTTTGGTCAGTTGAATTGGCTTTCATCTGTAAGTCTTTGAGTTTTACAAGAGGGTTAAGGCTTTGTAAGTTGTGACCTAAATCTACAATTTGTTTAATATTGAGTTTTTGTAGACTGACTTCAAGATCTCCAAAGCTGAGTTCACTTGGAATTAATCTTGAGGGTTCAGAGGTTGCTTTAATTGAGTTAATTTGCTCTGTACTAAGCTGCGCTCTTTTTAAAGTCTCTTCTACTTGAGACTGGAGTTGCGGGATAGGCAGTCCAGGTATTGATATAGCTAAAGTTGCACTTGGATCTCGGCTGCTTTGCAAAAGCTCACGAATAAGACCCCTTGTTTCTTCAAAATCCGTAACATAATCACTTGAAGTTGTAAGCCATGAGAAAGGAGAGTAGAGAACTAGAAAAATACAAAAAGCGGAAGCGCCAACAATAGTTAGTCTTTGGCCATTAGCTGAAAGGTTTTCATAGCGCTCTTTTAGATTTATATAAATTGAGCTTTCCTGAATTTGTTCTGAAAGAGTTTTTGCACGCTCAATGATTTGATCTTTAATGTCATCTATATTCACTGAACAGTTCCTTGTGAAGTTCGATCTACTTGAAAGCCAAAAGCAAAAACCACTCTTCCAGGAGGAACTCCGATAGTAGGGGCAAGATTTTTAATTTGTGAACCTTTTGCAAAGCTACTTAAGGAACTTTGCAAAAGCTTTACTTCATTAGTATTATTAACAACGCCCTCAATGACAACATCACTATCTTTTATTGAGAGTTTTTGTACATCAAGATTGAGTAGGTTTTTAGCAGGAGCTCCGTCGCTAATCTTTTTTAAAATATCAAGAGCTGAGTTCATACCAATCAGTTTACGAACTTCTTTTGCATCACGAGCCCGCTTTTTTTGTTCATTAATATATTTTTTTACGCCTGAGACATTGGCTTTAGATCCAGTAAGGCCTGCGAGATTTTTTGCCTGATCTTTAAGAGCCAGGTGGGCACTATCAGCTAAACTCATGGCTGTTGATTCACGTAGTGAAGCATAAATAAAAAGTACAAACAGTGCAGCTGCTGAGACTTTTATGACAGATCCCCAAGATTGCCAAAGTTGTTTGCTCCAGCCTGAATCAAATGCGAACTCTCCGCGTAGAAAATTAAGAGCAGGGTTACGAGGGCGCTTAAGTCCTTCAAAAGCGAGTCCTAAAGCAACAAGTGAAACAACTTCGGCATGGGCTGTTTTTTCAAATAGGACATTATTGATTTGGTTAAGAGGGTTCATGCGGTTAACAGAAACCTCAAGCATTTGTGTCAAGAAGGGGCCTAAGTTTTGCAGTTGACTTACTCCACCACACATATAGCAAGCATCAATCTCAGCATTGTGCTCACTCTTCATTTCAACCATGCTTAAGCGCAAATCGCGAATAAGATCTTGTAAACCACTGGCTATAACATCTGAGAAGGCGGCCTGCTCGGGAGTTGCGCCTTTTTTAACAGTTAAAATGAAGCCTTTACTTTGTAGTTCTTTAATAGCTTCGTTGAATGGCAAATCATATTTTTTAGAAATTGTATCAGCAAGCTGTCGGCCACCCCAGCTAATGGCACGGCTATGCAAAAGCAAAGATCCCTCATAATAATTCACAACAGTATGAGAATGGCCAAGATTTAAAAGGGCCCATAGTTTTTTTACTGGTTTAGTTTCGGATTCATCCATCGGCACAACACTTGGTAGTGCTGGTGGAGCTTCATGCCAATTTTCAAAAATATTACTAAGAGCAAAACCTTCGGAACTTAAGATGTTTGGCGTAATGCCAATATCTTTTAATTTTTGCAGAGTTTCTGCGACAGTTTCTTTACGTGCGGCACAGGCCAATACTTCGGCTTGATTACCAAGAACTCGTCGAATTTTTCCATCATAGACAGCATTGTCTGGTTGAAAAGGGATATCTTCTTCAAGCTCAAAGGCGATACTTTTAAGAATTTTTTGTCGTTCTTTAAAGGGGAAAACCTTAAGCCTTGAACTAATATCATCTTGTTTTAAAGCAAAGCAATACTGAGTTTGATTGGGGTCATATTCTTTTAAAAGGTTGCGCAAAAACTCTAAAATCTCTAAGTCATGATCGGCATTAAGACTTTGGCCTAGGGGTTGCTCAATAAAACGGTTGATATAAAAATTTTTAGAAGTGGTGCTGATCTCAACCACTTTAATACTGTAAGTTCCGATATCAATACCGAGCGATCTCATTGAACCATCCTTGGCTTAAGTCGAGCTTATTGAGCTACCAAAAGGCTCAAACTATCTCTCGAACCAGTATACTATTTGAGGTCTGCCATTGGAACTAGAATCTGCAGGGGAAGCGGGCTTTGCTGGTGTTCCTGGTTTAGGAGTCGGAGTGGGAGCTGCTGCGGAGTCTTTGGGGGCTTCTTTTTTGATATATTCAGCGACTCGAGAGGCTGTTTTAATTTCATCAAACACGATAGCTGTAATTTCCTTTGTAGCTTGAGAAAATAAACCTGTGCTCTTAATTCTAAAATTAACTACGCCATCAAAAACAAAAGGAAGGCTATCAGAACTTGGCAAATTTCCTCCTTTAGATCGCACAAAATCTGTAAAATCGTTAGTGTCTTGAAAAGGGCCACCCTCGGCAGGAGTGTTCCGTCTGGTAATAATAGCATCTGCAATTTCCGTAGTAATACTAGGATCAATAGACATTAAAACTTCGCGGTTGGCATAATTAGGGTTAATCCCGCGCATTCCATAAACTGTAATACGTGGCTCGAGTATTGCGAAAATTTCATCAGTCATTCCGGCCACCATGCGTACTTCGCCAACAGTGCGGAAAGCTCGATTGGGAGGAATTCCCTCTGCCTGTAGATCACTGTAGGGGGCTCTTTCATCACCACCATTGAGTCCTTGAATATCTTCATCAACCCAATCAATCATATTATTTATGAGTTCCTCATAACGCAGGTTGCGATTTTTTTGGGCAAACTCCTCATCATTTTGAAGTTTGTTAAGAAATATATTAAGCAATTGATTTTTAGTAGACTCTCTTAAGGCTTTAGATTCTGAAGCTAGATCATTAATATCAATTTTGGCACCTTCATCTTCAATAGTAACAATATATTGTGCATCCATTTTGGACTCACTCACAATAGATTCTATTTGATCTTTATCAACTGCCGAGGTGTCTTCAGGTAAAATGGGTGGCCATGCAAAAGGAAAATTCCAGATAGGATCCAACATTTGTAAATTAGCTTTGCCGCCAGTGCCTTTTGAAAGAGCTTCGGCTGCTTGTTTATATATTTTTATTCTGAGTAAGCTTAATTCAACTCCTGATTCGGCAGCGTAGTGGGCCTTTAGTCGGTTCACAGTTTGGGCATTTACGAGATATTCAATATTTGTTTCATAAGACAATTCGGTGGCGAAATACATAACTAACATAAGGCAAAAAAGAGCCATCATAAGAGCAACTCCTTTTTGATTCTTAAGTGGGTTAGTTGGTTTTCTTGGTTTCACTAGAACTCTCTTTTTTAGGGTTCTTTAAAAAGCGAATTGGGATTACCAACTGCATAGCTACTTTTCTTTTTTTGTCACCTTTTTCATATCCTACAGTTAAAGATACCTCAAC
>CAYMKD010000107.1:0-7932 GCA_964390435.1 uncultured Pseudobdellovibrionaceae bacterium
GTTTATACTTTTCAACCCAAGCACTTATGATCTGGGCTGCGTACTGAGCATCTTGTGCTTTTGTAAGTAAATGATCTGCGCCATCTAGTGAAATAAAACTCTTTGGATGTTTTAAAGACATAAAAATTTGACCAGCGTGATCAATAGAGACGGTATTGTCTGTGGGGGAATGCAATATCAAAAAAGCTTTTCTAGAATGACTTAATCCAGCAAGAAGTTCTTGCTCTTTAATGTCATCAATAAATTGTTTTTTAATTGTGAACTTGCGACCCGCAAGGCTCACTTGAGCTTCGCCTTCAGATTGGATTTTATTTAAATCGGATTCAAATAAACGTGTGACATGTTTAAGGTCACTGGGAGCCCCAATAGTTACAACAGCTTTTACTTTGTCGATCAGGGTAGAGCTTTTTAAAACGGCAGCTCCGCCAAGACTGTGGCCTATTAAAATTTGTGGGGCTTCATACTCTTTGCTGAGAGCTTGGTAGGCACTTAAGAGATCTTGCACGTTTGATGAAAAATTAGTGTTCGCAAAATCACCTTCTGAGTTACCAAGTCCAGTAAAATCAAAACGCAAAACTCCAATACCAAACTCACTGAGCTTTCTAGATATTCGCGCAGCAGCAATAGAATCCTTAGAGCAAGAAAAGCAATGGGCAAGAATGGCAAAGGCTTTAGGTTTGCCAGAAGGGAGCTCTAATCGGCCAGAAAGAGTTTGTCCTGAGTCATTGGTAAAATCAAACCTCTTGGTATTGTAAGGCATGTTCACTCCTTATAGTTGCATAAGGAGATATAACGAGAAGGCTTTTTAAGCACCCTTTGACATTCTCAGTCAAAGAGTGCCAAGGACTATTTGCTTTTTTGTAAAGGTGTTTCTATTAACTCCGATTTAGTTGCTCTAAAAAAGTGACCGATTCCTAATTCGTAGCGAATAGTATCTAAATTATCGTGCATGCGCTCTTCCCATTTTTGACTCAGTAGAGGAAATGCTGATTTACCGAGAGTCCATCCACGAGAAATTTGTTCAAAGTAATTTCGGATATTTGCAAAATCAAACAAAACAGCATGAATAAGCATAAGGCCAACGACTAGGGCTAATACAGGAGTTGATATTTGTGCTACATAGGCTGAAGAGAGTCCAGCTTCACCAGCATTATCAGTTTCAAAGCCAAAAATAACATGCCATAAGTCATGGGTTTCGCGAATACGCGTACGCAAGTAGTTAATATCAGTGCTCGTACCTACAAGTTCGTAAAAATTTGGGTCCAACTTATTTTCTGTCATGAATTTTATGTAGCTGTGTCCTAATGTTCCAACTGCATAGTCTTCAATGCGCATGCTTATTTTAGAAGGACTGTATCGTGACTCAATTAAATGACAGATGTCAGGATTGCTTTTAGCCCTATCGATTAATGATTGGAACTGCTCTTTAGTAGCCATCTGCTCACTAATACGAAAGACCTCTTCAGTTCTACGAGGATCTTTAATAAAACGTATGCAGGTTTTAAATAATAAGATCTTTAAGTAAGCTGACTTTAATGATTTCACTTTTGCTCCTAAAAATAATTAAAATATAAGCATGCTAAAGATATGCCCGGTCAGATGTTAATTAATGCGGGTAAAAGCCTGTAAAGTGTCTAAATTATTGGTTTTGATGACGTAAAGTGTCACCTTAGAATAACTTCAAAAACTTTATTTACTGGGCTCTTGAGGTTTAGAAAAACAAGGATTTTCAATTGGAGGTCTCGCTGAACCCCAAGTCTAATTGAGAAGAATTTAGTGACAAATTAGCACTTTCTTGTTTGATATATAGTTTAAAGTACAACTGGGGGAATAATGGCAAAAATTAAGGTAAAAAATCCTATTGTTGAGATGGATGGCGATGAGATGACTCGTATCATCTGGTCTTTTATTAAAAACAAACTAGTTTTGCCTTATCTTGATCTCGATATAAAGTACTTTGATCTCGGTATTGAGAGTCGTGATAAAACAGGGGATCAAATCACCATTGATTCTGCCAATGCCACAAAGCAATTTCAAGTGGCTGTGAAGTGTGCAACCATCACTCCTGATGAAAACCGAGTTAAAGAATTTAATCTTAAAAAAATGTGGCGTTCTCCCAATGGAACTATTCGTAATATTTTAGATGGCACTGTATTTCGTGAGCCGATTATATGCAAAAACGTGCCTCGTCTTGTGCCCAATTGGACTCATCCGATTGTTATTGGTCGTCATGCTTTTGGAGATCAGTACCGAGCTACAGATGTTGTTCTAAAAGGCAAAGGAAAGCTGAAAATGAGCTTTACACCCGAGGGTGGTGGACCAGAACAGACGTGGGATATTTATGATTTTGGTGGTGATGGCGTTGCCATGGCTATGTACAACACAGATAAATCAATTGATGGTTTTGCCCGCAGCTGTTTTAACTACAGTTTAATGAAGGGCTGGCCACTATATCTTTCTACTAAAAATACTATTTTAAAAGCTTACGATGGCCGCTTTAAAGATATTTTTCAGCAAGTCTACGATAAAGAATATAAATCAAAATTTGAAGCCAAGGGCGTTAGCTATGAACATCGTCTTATTGATGACATGGTTGCATCAGCTTTAAAAATGCATGGTGAATTTGTATGGGCTTGTAAAAATTATGATGGTGATGTGCAGTCCGATACAGTGGCTCAGGGCTTTGGTTCTTTAGGTCTAATGACTTCTGTTCTTCTAACTCCAGATGGTAAGGTTATGGAGTCTGAAGCTGCCCATGGCACAGTGACTCGTCATTACCGTATGCATCAGCAAGGAAAGCCGACCTCGACAAATCCAATTGCCTCTATTTTTGCGTGGACCAGAGGGCTTGCGTTTAGAGGAGAGCTTGATAAAACTCCAGAGCTTGTAGATTTTGCTCATGCTCTTGAGGCCGTATGTGTAGAAACAGTAGAGGCTGGCTATATGACAAAAGACTTGGCCGTTTGTATTCATGGCAATAAGCTTTCTGACAAAGACTACCTTTACACAGAGGCGTTTTTAGAGAAAATAGATGCCAATCTTAAAAAGAAACTAGCTCTTTAGAGGGATAAAGCTAGTTTCCTTTTAAATACTGTATTTATGGTTTTAAGTTCAAAACGAGAGTGCGGCCAAGTTTTGTCACAATCCAACTGCTCTAGCGAAGAGTATTTTTATTACTCACACAAACCAAGATGTCTTAAATGGGTTAAGTCTTTAAGTGCTTTATTCGTAGAAGTGGTCCAATTAGAAAAATATGCGCCAGCATCATCTTTAATGACTTTGGGTCCACGAATCACAGTATAATAAAGAGTACCACCATATTTAAATTTAATGCTGGTTATTGCACAAGGTTGAGCGGTTACAACACTTTTACAAAATCCTTGATCTTCAAGATCGGCTAAATCATTTAGGGCCTCATCTGGTGAAGAAACTAACTCAGAGAAGTATGCACCGACATCTTCACTAGCTCTCGGTCCTCTAATCACATGAAAGTAGATTTTGCCACCGCGTTTTTTTACATAATTTGAAATAGAACAAGGTTGAGTTATTGAATCCTCAGCAGAAGCATATAGTGGGCCAGCAAACACTGTACTTACAGAAACCATTGAGAGCAGTAGATTGAGTAATAACGACTATTTCATAAAACCTCCTTCAAAGTTTTTAAGTTATTTGCTTTTTATAGGAGATCTTTTCAAATATGTAAGTTTTTGATCAAAAGTGTTGCCCAAATGGGCAACACTTTTGGTACTCATATTGCTTAGGGATATTAAGAGTCATGATATGAGAGGTAATCTATGAGTAAACACTGTGTAAGTAAAATTATTTGTGTATTTTTTGCAAGCTGTTTAATTGTTGAACAGGGTGTTGCCTCAAGTGATACTGAGTTTTTTCAAGTTAAAGCCCTTGAAGTTCTTGGAGAGTTGAGTGAGCATTCTCTCTTAAAAGAGGATAGAGCTCAGATACAAGACATTAAAATTAAATCATATGAGACAAAAGTAGTATCTGTTTCAGAAGTTTCATTTCCAACTGAAATTGAAGGGGCTGACCGCAAAACAGCCTATTGGGATTATAATAAAAATACCATTTATGTAAACTTTAAGGCTTTCAATGCTCTGCCGAAAGAAATTCAAAAGTACACTGCCCTGCATGAATATCTGGGGCTTTATCAATATCAAGATAAAAATTATAAAATTAGCTCAAAAATTTATTTAATATTAAATCAAGTCAATGTTTCAGTAGTCGGGAATAGGCAAAAACTAGATTCTCTTAAAAAGAAAATTGTAAGCGACCAAATACTTTTACGAAATACTGGGGGAGGTACTGTTGTTGGTGGTGGTGGTGAGGGAGATTCCATTGCCTATAAAGCATATTTATTATGGGCTTCGAATTACATTAAAAAGCAAAAAGAATATCAAACTCATGAAATGTATCAAATTGTTTTGTGGTTTTTAGACGAGTTAATAGTTAATAGCGTGGTTGAAACAAGAGAGTCTAGTGTATTTGATTATCGACATGAAAATAATAAATTAGTTATACTCATGCCAAAAGATTTATGGAAAATGAATCAAATTGATGCTCAATCAAAATCTTTAGAGCTGTCCATTAAAATGGTAAATGACCCTCAAATTATAAAATTATTTGAAGCTGAATATGAATTACTCTGACCAATTAAATACTTTAAAAAAATATTTTGATCTTAAGAAAAAAAAGAATCCCAATTTTTCGCTACGAAATTTAGCAAGAACTATTAAAATTTCGCCCTCTTATTTAAGCAGAGTATTCAGTGGCAAGAAGAAGTTAACTTTAAAAATCTATAGCTTGTTAGTTCATGTACTTGAAGTACCAGAAGAAGATAAATTTTTAGATAATACGCAGTTTGCTAATTTAACTTTAAAGTCTAAAAAATCAAAAATACAATATGATCTAGAAGACGTACGTAAAACGACCTTACTAGATAATTGGTTTTTACTTCCTATTTTGGAGCTTACCACATGTAAAGATTATGATGGTAGTATTGAGTATATATCTTTAAAGCTTGGTCTATCAGAATATGATATTAAAAGGGCTTTGGGGTGGTTACAGGCAAGGGGTTATTTAAAGAAAAACAAAATGGGTATTTTAAAAAAATCCAGACTCAAACTTAAAATACCAACAACTAAAGTTCATGAAAAAGTTCAAAATTATCACATAATGCAAATGTATAGAGCCACTCGTGTCTTAAAATATCAGATTGAAGAAAAGGACTTCGATCAACGTCTTATCACCGGAGCTACATTTGCAATTGATAAAAGTAAAATTGATCAAATAAAAAAAATATTATCCGAATCTCTTTACGAAGTTGTAGATCTTGCCACCGAAGGTTCGTGTCAGGATGTGTATCAGTTGAATATTCAGTTTTTTCCACATACAAAAGGTAAGATTTAGATCATCTTACAAAGGTCTAGTATATAATTTACAGTAAATAAACGTTTAGAAAGACCTATTGTTTTTTGTCCTATATGGGTTCTTGTATGTGGATCTTATTTGGGGTTAATATGAAGAGGACTTTATATAGCCGCAAAAATAACAATTCTCGATATAGATCATAATTAAAGGAGATTCTCAGGATGCCAGAAAATATTTTAACCATGAAGCAGCTTATGGAAGTCCTTAATACTTCAGACCTAGATCACCCCAGAGAGGTCGGCAGAAATGCAATTAAAGCCACCGTAAATCAAGAACTTTGGAAGAAAAATGAGGCTCTGACACACGAGCTTCAGAAAAAAATTAATAAACATAAGCTTTCTCGTCATCCAGTTATTGGGCTTTTAAATACTGAAAAACTAAACACTGAAATCTCTAGAACTCTTCACTATGAGTTCTCGTATGCATTTGCTGAAATTTTTACCGACTCCTTAATTCAAGCTATGATCACCTCTTCTACTCTGGAGTCACGATTAGGACCTATGGGAAAGGTGTCAGCAAGATTTTTACTACAATTAAATCTTCTTGATGAATTAGGATACAAACCTGTAAAAACGGCAGGTGAAGAAGAGGATTACTGTGGGAATCCCTATTTAGCTCACTATGTTCAATTTAGTGAGACTCTGGAGCAATTAGGAGCAAAGCCTGGAGATGTTTTAAAGTATAAAGCTTCTGCAGCAGCTCAAGCAGCACGTAATACTTTTACAGATCATTATGATAGTCATTTACTTTTAACTTGTGTACTGGCAGTTGCTGAGAGCATTTTTACTTTATTTGCAGGGCCCTGGGCTAAAAGTGTGAGTCAGTCGACAGATATCGATGTCTCAAAGGGTTATCACAAAATTCACGTAGAAGATGAAAGCGGTGGTTTTGTTGATGATGATCACTCTGAGGACTCTTGGTATATCTTTAGACAAGTTGTGCAAGAGAAAGACTATGATATGATTCGTGAGAAAGTCGATCAGTGGCTTGATATCTGGTATGACTTTGGAGATGAAATCATACATTTAGCTCGAAAGATTTCTAAAAAATAAAAAGAATGCAAACCCTGACTGAAAAAAAAATAATTGAAATCTTAACAAGAGCGATTGGTCAGGTTACAGGTCGCAAATCACAAGACATTGATATTTCTCAAGGCTTTATGGAAATGGGCCTTGAGTCTTTACAAGCAGTAACTATTGCTTCAACTGTAAGTGAGCAAATAGGTTTTAACTTAGATCCAACAATCATGTTTGATTATCCAAATGTTGAAAAATTATCTTCCTATATTTTTCAAATTTTAAGTCCCAAAGAAACCGCAAAAATTTTAGAAAAAAGCAGTTCGTCTGAAACGGTTGAGCCAGTAGCTGTGATAGGTATGAGTTGCCGGTTTCCAAAAGCAAATGGAATTAGAGAGTTTTACCAAGTTTTAAGTAATGGCGTTGATTGCATTGAAAATATCGGACAGAGTCGGTGGCCAGATCAATCAAACAAAACTGTCAATTTTTTAGGTGCTCTTACCGACATTGAT
The DNA here is from genome assembly GCA_964390435.1 of uncultured Pseudobdellovibrionaceae bacterium. Lineage (GTDB taxonomy): Bacteria > Bdellovibrionota > Bdellovibrionia > Bdellovibrionales > Bdellovibrionaceae > CAYMKD01. The sequence continues at coordinate 6,974 of CAYMKD010000107.1, forward strand.
TTATTTGCTAATGATGTATTTGGAATCCCAGATAATGAAGCAAAGCGCATGGATCCACAGCAGAGACTTATTCTAGAGCAAACATGGAAAGTTATTGAAGATGCTGGTTATGCGCCATCGCAATTACGTGGAAGTCGAACAGGAGTTTTTATTGGCGTGAGTAGCAATGATTATGCGCGACTTACGGGTAGCTCTGAATCGGGAAACATATTCAATGCAACCGGTAATGCTCATTCAATTGTGGCTAACAGAGTTTCTTATTTTTATGACTTCAAAGGACCTAGTTTAGCTATTGATACAGCATGTTCTTCTTCACTAGTGGCTATTGATATGGCTCAAAAATCAATTTCTAGAGGAGAAATTGATTATGCAATTTGTGGAGGAGTTAATATAGTTGTTAACCCAGAATTAAGCCAAGCCTTTGCTGGAGCTATGATGCTCTCACCTGAGGGGCGTTGTTTTACGTTCTCTGATCAAGCCAATGGTTATGTAAGAGGTGAGGGAGTAGGACTCTTAGTTTTAAAACGTCTTTCTTTAGCAGAAAAAGATACAGATCGCATTTATTGCATATTAAAAGGAGCCGCTGTTAACCAAGACGGTAAATCTAGCGGATTAACAGCGCCCAATGGAGAAGCACAAGAAAAAGTCATTCAAGAAGCTTTATTCAAAGCCAACCTTAAGCCCTCGCAAATTCAGTACCATGAAGCTCATGGCACAGGAACGCCTCTGGGTGATCCGATTGAATTATTGGCTTTGGAGCGTGTTCACAGCGAGCGCAAAGAATTAACTCCTCTTTTAGTTGGCTCAGTGAAAACAAATATTGGTCATTTAGAATCAGCTGCAGGGGTTGCTGGATTTATTAAAGTGGCTTTAAGTTTATATCATAAAAAAATATTTCCACATTTACATTTCAAATCTCTCAACTCCAGGCTAGTGAATCGAGTTCCGCATTTACAAAT
>CAYMKD010000108.1:0-7871 GCA_964390435.1 uncultured Pseudobdellovibrionaceae bacterium
GGGCCATGAGACTGATTAATCGTCAAGATTGCATATCAGAATTAAATTTTGCGCCAACAAAGACTTGGTCAAAAGAATTACCAGCATGGTCCATTAACAAAGTCTTAATTGCAGGCTTTGAGCTGGCCAAAGATGTCACTGTCATTGATATGCCAGCAGCTAGTGCCAAAGAAGCAGCCTTCATTTTTAAAAATATTTATTCTGAGCTCTCACTTGTTGAGCTCTTCAGACTTTGGCAAAAATTAAAGTCTCAGCAAAACTGGACATCTGAAGAATTTTTATCTCATTACGGTGTTCACCCTTCAAAAGAAGTCTCTGGTTTTTTTACTCTCTATGAACAACTGCCAGAAGATTTGCAAAACTGGTTAAGTCTTAAACAAGTGCATTTAAATGAGTTAGCACTTTTTAAGTTAGTTAAAAATCCTCAAGTATTAAAGCCTATAGCTGAAAAAATAGTGGATTTAAATCCGAGCAAGCAATCTGGTTTAAAAATATTAGAACTTATTATTGAGCTTCATTTAATGGGACTAGAAACTTCAACTCTCTTGCCAACTAAAAATTCAACAGAAGACTGGCTTATGCAACTCAGTGAGCTTCGCTATCCGCAGACTCACAAAGCAGAAAAACAAAAATCAGAGCGCTGGTTAAAAAAATCTTGGCCCAAATTTATACAAAATCGTTGGTTGCGTAAAGGTGATCAAAGCGGCTTAGAGCTAAGAGCTTTCATCAAAGATCAAAACGATTTGCAAAAGCTGCAAAGAGCTTTAGCTGAATTTTCTGAGGATCTAAATGAATCAGCTCATTAAGCAATTTAAGAAAGTTTACATTCATGAAGACTCATTAAATAGTGAAGTGGCACTTCGAGTAAAATCTCTTTGGCCTCAAGAGCAGATTGAGATTTGTAACACAAACCCATTGCCTGAGCCTCAAGGCGCTTTAACCTCTCATGAGTTTGAACAGAGTAAAAAACTATTATATTTAACTCCTTTTAAAGGACAGTTTTTTAAACGCTGCCCAGGAGCAACACAAAAAAAAGCTCTAGCTTGCTGTAATTACTATGTTCTAAATTTAGGTCTTCAGTGCAATATGAACTGCTCTTATTGCTATTTGCAAAGCTACTTGAACACTCCTGTTACTACTATTTACACAAATATCGAAAAGGCTTTGGCGGAACTGGCGGCAATGGCCAAAGATCACAGTGAGGCTCCTTTTAGAATTGGCACTGGTGAGGTTATTGATAGTTTAAGTATGGATCCACTAACTTTGTACTCTAAACATCTTATTAAGTTTTTTAAAAACCATCCTAAATGGACTTTAGAGTTTAAAACAAAATCAGCTAAGGTTGATCAATTTTTAGATGCCGATCATTCCGGCAACGTCGTAGTGAGTTGGTCAATTAACCCACAGCATATTATCAGTTCCGAAGAGCATGGCACGGCCAGCTTGCAAGAGAGATTGAGTGCGGCAAAAAAATGTGTGCAAAAAGGATTTAGGGTTGCCTTTCATATTGATCCCATGATTTGGCATGAGCAGTGGCAAGACAATTACAACAATCTAGTTGAAGAGATCACGGAGAATTTCACTCCAAAACAAATTCATGTGATTTCTGTGGGAGCTTTACGCTTTCAACCTGAGCAAAGACATATGATGCGTGAACGCTTTGGACTTAAAAGCCTAGTGACAAGTGCTGAAATGTTTTTAAGTGATGGCGGCAAGATGCGCTACGATGCAGATCTGCGTAAAGAGATGTTTAATTTTGTAGTGAGCAAATTTAAATCTAAAAACTCAGCCTATAACTTATTTATGTGTATGGAAACTCCTGAGATGTGGATTAATACTTTTGAGAAAATGCCCTCTCAAGTATCAGAACTTAAAGAGATCTTTAGACCTTTGCCAAAAGTTCGTGAGTTTTCTCTGAATAATTAGCGCCGCATCATTTGATCCATTGCATAAGTTTAATCTTCTTGTGAGGTTTAGTTTTTTTTAATAACTCTAAAGTTTGTAAGAGGGTGTATGAAAAAGACAATTTTTCTGGCAATTTTCTTTTGTTTCACAAATTTAGCCTTAGCCGCGCAGACAGATTATTTGCGATATACTTACAGCTTCACTGATGGAACTCCTTCAAGTTTAGGTGTCTTTAAAGATATTATTCCTAGATATGAAGATTTAAAAAAAGACCAAAACCAATACAAAAATTATGATGAGTTTTTAAATTATCTATTCACTCAGGCTCCTCAGTTAAGAGAGAATTACGTTTTACTTCACAGCTCTGAAAGTCAGCAGCTAAGTTCTTTAGAGCATCCTCGTGTATTACTTTTTGGCGGTGGAATGGCCTTCGGTCTTAGTGATCATCCCGCACAAAAAAGTAAACGTGTGGAAATTATGCAAGTTGATCCAGACACTTTTAAAATTAGTACTCACGAAATTGTTTTTGCAGAAAAACAAGTAGAATTTCGAGATCAACCACAATCTTGTCAAACTTGTCATGGTTTGCCAGCCAAACCTCTATGGAATCCTTACGATTTTTGGCCCAATGCCTTTGCTGGTAGCCTAGGTAGAATGGGCACAAAACAAGAAGAGCAAGCATATTGGAAACTCAAAGAATCTGCTTCTGATTCAACTATATTAAAGTACCTAAATCTGCCAGATAAATTGGACTTGTCATCAGAGCAAGTTACGTCCTTCACAGAGTTTATTCATCAAATTAATTTAGGCCGGTGGATAAATCAAAATTTAAGTGCAGACTCTAAATTGAAAGGATATGCGGCCCCTTTACTTGCTACTGTTAATTATTGTACTAATGAAAACAATGGTTACCCAGAAGAGTTCAAGATAGAAAAATTATTGAGCTTTTTTAGGAGTGATGAAAAAGACAAGATTCAAAAACGATATAAAGTAATTCAGCAAGATATTGCTTTAGGGAGGACATTTTTTAAAAATCATTTAGACTCAGTTCTTTTGAGTGTATTTCCGAATCCAGATTTTTTATTTCTAATAGATCATAATCGTCTTAATCGTGAAATTAATTCTATGGCCCAGATTTATACGATTCTAGATCTTGCTGGCATTTATACAGGAGATTTTTCAACAAGTTTAGTTGCTAATGATTATTTAATAAGTTCCCCCTCAAATGTAAACATTGATTTGTTAACGGCTCTCTATGTGCAGCGGAATGATTTATTTGATGACTTAAATATTGAGGTTATTGATTTATCATCTGGAAAGTATGGTTGGATTAGAACAAATTGTGACCAACTTAAAGAACAGAGTCTTAAAGCCGAGCGAAGTCCTTCAGATAAAATGTTATGGCAAGGGCCGACGCAAGTTAACTATGCAAAGCCAGTAATGAGTCGTTGTATAAAATGTCATGTTGAAAATCGTGCTGGAACCGATTTCTCGGCACCAGTAATTCCATTTAATCAGCCCTTGAAGTTAGCAGAGCTTCTTCGTTCTGAAAATTTAAAAGAGAGGATTATGGCCAGAGTAAAAACACATGGAGTTGGGCAAATGCCCCCTGAGCAAGCATTGACAGAACAAGAGATTAAAAGTCTTGAGAGCTTTTTGAATGCTTTGGAATAGTGACAGTCGTTTTTTTGTCCATACTTGCGTCGCACTCTATGACGCAAGTATGGACAAAAAACGATTGTTGCTTACTAAAGCTTAAAATAATGGGCAGGTATTGGCTTTCGAGGCTTAATCTTGCGTCCAGTGAGTTTTAAAAGAGCTTCAATATTTGCACAGTATTGCGCAAAAGTTAGGCTCGATTTTTGATATCTTCTATTTCTGTCCATACATTAAATATATCGGCATATTCTTTAATTTTCTGAAAATCTAAATTAGGAACATTTTTAATAATAGTCAAGATATCACCTTTATCAATAAACTCACGTGATCGATCTGCTACAAAGGCTTGAATTTTAAGTCCTATCAAGTCTTCCGGACTGACTACCGGATAAGGGAGAGCGCCGACCTTTCTCAGGCGTTGTAGCATGGCTTGAGCATTGGGGCGATTAGCAAAAATAATATCAACCTGTATGTCGCCTGATAGTTGAATAACTTCAGGATTCTCATTAATTACTTTAAGATTTAATTTTTTGGCAATTTTATCAATAGCCTGTTTGTGTTGGCTATGAATCAAAAAATCTACATCAAAAGTGGTGCGCTCCCCACCATAGGCAAATACAGCCAGGCCTCCAATGATACCAAAGCTTATTTTTTCTTGAATCAATTCATCTGTAAATTTTGTGATCCCATTTATTAAAGACATTGAGTCTAATATCTCCTTCTTTATTCAAACTTAAGCGGAAACAAAGTAGAAATCGCAGACCCAGAAAAAGAGTGAAACTGCACTCGCGATACAACATCAATAATGCAACGATGAAAGCTGTCATCGGTAAAAGTGGTTGTTACAATCTGGCTATTGTTGATTTTTCCATTTGGTTCAATGGAGAAGCTAATTGAGAGTCGTCCCTTAGAGTCTGGCATTTTTTGCAACAATTGTGAGTAACAACGAAAAAAGTTTTGCCGCTGCTGGCGAAGTATAGTTGCAATGTAGTCATTGGTGAGTCCTTCACCTTGCTCTTTTTCTGTGGTTGTTGGCGCAGTTATAGAGTCTGGCTCAGGTGAGTTAGTAGGTGTTGGAGTTAGCTCTGCCTGAATTACAAGATCATTGAGTGCCGGCTGATAGTTTTCTGCCAAGATGCGCTCACCATCTCGAATAATCCATAAAGACTCTGTTTTACCAGCTGAGACAATTTCAATATCTCCACGGCGGAGCAGAAGGTTATACTTATTATCTGCAAAGTTTTCGATTGTAAGAGCTGTTTGTGGCCTGATTTTAACTTGTGCTCCATTATTAAACACTAAAAGACCTTCACCTGTAGAGCCTGTTTCTAGCCAATCAAACTCATAAATTTTTTCGCCATTTTTTATTCTTTTTTTTTGTCGGCTCACATGCCGAGTAACAATGATAGATCCATTAGTGGCTTGTAAGTTTGCCACCATATTTTTGGGCTCAGGCCCTTTATTGAAAACTTTAGGTGCAAATAAAACAGCAAAGATAAATCCAAGGCCCAAAAAAAGTAAGACCCAGGATAAAGATTTGGATCTCATAAAACTTACTTGGTTTCAGTTGCTGGTGCAGGCTCGGTAGTAGGTTGTTCTGTGCTTACGGCTGCCGCAGGATCGGTTTTTTGAGTGGTTGCTGCAGCTGCTGGAGTAGCTGGAAGTGAATCAACAACACTATCGCTTTTGCGAGAACTCAATAAAGAAAGGGCAAGACAAGTACCGGCAAAAATAATAGCCATATATTTAGTAGCTTTTGCAGCTAAACTGCTGGCACCTGTAGCACCAAATAGAGAGTTAGAAGAGGCACCCCCGAAGGCTCCGCCCATTCCGCCACCTTTGCTATCTTGTACAAGGACGAGAGAAATTAAAAGTAAGGCAACAATAAGATGTAACACAACAACAGCTGTAAGCATGATAAGCCTCCCAAAAGTCCTGCAATATAAGCCGAAATGGGGAAGTCTGTCACGGCCTAATTTGACGCACCGTGCTTGTAAAATTTAGGCGGCTTTTATGCCTTTATTATTAGAGGACTGGAGTTGAGAGAGTCCCAAGCCAGCAACATGGGCCACGATTTGTACTAATCTGATTTCAGGATCAGAGAGGCGATCTCGTCCATAAGGCATTCGAGCTGAGAGCACACCATAGAGTTGTCCACGGACATAAACGGGAACGACAACCATGGCATTAAAATCAATCTCTTTAAAATGAACTTTAATTTTAGCCATAGTTGGATCTTGTTCAAGATTATCTAAGACCACTACTTTTTGAATATTAAGAGTGTGTCTGACTTCCGGATATTTATCTAGATCAATTTCATGAGAGTCTAAAAGAGGGTTGTCATTTGAAGCTTTAACAATGCCTTTAGGGTTCATGAGTGAGCATTCAATAAAAGAGCAGCGTTTAGCATGTATAGAAACAGAGACCATTTGAGTGAGTTTTAATAAAAAGCCATGTTCTGTTGTTGGGTTGATGGCTTGTTTTAAAATCATATCAATCAAATATAAAAATAAATTGGCAGACTCTTGAGTGTCGCTATTGATGGAGACTTCGCCTAAAATTCTAAAGCGACGAGAGTGAAAGCTAATTCTTTTTAAAAGATCATTAAAAGCAAAAGGTTTTACAATGTAATCAGCGGCTCCTAAACGTAAGCACTCAACTACATTGGCCATGGCGCTATGACCAGAAACTACAAATATTTTAGGGCGATTGGGGCCCATTTGACCTTCAGCTTTTAAGTCCTGCAGGCATTCAAGTGCATTGCGCTCACGCATAAACATATCAATTAAAGCAAAATCAGGATGCCATTTTTTTATCCAATGAGCAGCTTCTCGTCCACCTTCAACGACCTTACATTCATAGCCTTTTTCTTCAAGTTGCTGCTGAACATTTGTCGCAAGTCTGGTTTCATCAAGAGCTATCAACACTTTTGTCTTTGCCATAAATAACTATCGGCAATTTTTATAATAAATTTCATATGACTTAGGTCAAGCAGGTCTTACTTCTTCAGGGTGAAAGAACATAAAATTAAATCATGTCACATCTTGAAACAATCTCGCTCTTAAAATCAATAAAATCGCTATTTAGAGTTTTCTCTGCCGAAAAAAATAATTATAAAATTATGAATAAGTACGTTTTAATTCTTATTATTTTGTTTCAATTTGGAACAACAAAAGCCTCTGTTCCAAAAAATCAGGATTCACAAGATTTATGGTCTGCATGCAGCGATGTTCATGAGATCGATAAAATCTCAATACTTTATAATAGACGAAGTGAATTGTTACAAAAATCACTGCCAGAATATGAACAAGTAAAAATTAAAAACAAAAAACTTTTTACCAAATTAGATAAACTGGCTTTATCAAAATCAACTCCCGCTGAAGATGAAGTGATAAAGTCTTTAAATGTTGAAAGCTCATGTCAACTATTGCTAGGACAAGTGATTTTGTTAGAGTCTTTTAATCAAGCGAGAGTAAAAAATTGGCCTCAAGCTCGCAACTTGTTATCAATTGCTTTTGCTCAAGCCAGTCATTTTATGAATCACTCTAAGTCTCTTGTGGAGTGGCGTCTTGGTGAGAGTCTTCTTTTATTATCACTTTCTGATTGGCAGGAGTTGCTAACTCAATTACCAAGGCAGGATCAGGATTGGAGTTTATGGACAGAGCTTGCTGGAAATCTTGATTTTAGTTTTCGTCTGCCAGAGGCTCTTAATGAAGAGTTATTGCAAGTGACTCAACAGTTGCAATCTGAAGCTAAAATGGGAGAGAAGAAGGCCTTACTATCACGTTATCTTGAGTCAAAAGCAGAGCCTAATTTTTGGCAACAAGCAGGGCATTGGTTAGGGGTTGAAAAGCCAAGTAGAGATAATTTAATGAGGCAGTTATTTACATCACACAAACAAAATTTAGATTATCCAACTCTTATTAGTCAGATGACTTACTATAAAGATTTTGCTGTTAGTAATTTAAGGAAGAATCCTTACCAGTCTTTAAGTTCAGTTTTTAAAACAATTAAAACAGAGCGTTTAGTCAGACTTAAAGCGGAACTAGGCTCATCCTGGGATTTTGTACAATCTATAGTGGGTGTAGATTTAAGTCATGGGCTTAGATCTTTAGCTTCTAATGAGCGCTCTTTGCCTGTTGGCCCTCAGTGGTCTCAGGTGCGTCGCCATTATCTTGCCACAGTTAATCCGATAGGACGATTTAGTTTATTGGTTTATTTAACTCAGCTTGAATCGGCCTGGGGTGAGCAGCAGATTTTATCTATGAAAACTTGGTTAACACGTCTACAGGTTTTAAAAACCTACG
>CAYMKD010000109.1:0-7840 GCA_964390435.1 uncultured Pseudobdellovibrionaceae bacterium
CTGCTGCAGCACCAACACCTCCAGCGCCCTCGGCCACACCCACCCCACCTCCCCCCACGCCCGCCTCTGACCACTGGTATCACTGATAACACAGAAGCTACACTTCAGTATTTAAAAAAGTAGTTTGACAGCACTTTGATGGTCGACTCTCCTATATTATACTACGAATACAAATACGGCATGGATCGGCATGAGCTGCAAAAACTTATAAGCCCCAATTTATTTAGTAAGTTTCCGTATATATTGTGTTCCTTAGAGAAGAAGGATTACTCTGAGTTTGACCATATTGTTTACAATGTTGGCAATAACCCTCATTATCATACATTTATTTATCATATGCAGTGGGCTTATCCGGGCTTGGTAATTCTTCATGACTACATCCTATATTATTTAACCATTGGAGCTTATAAAGAGAGCACAGAGTTTGACAAAAAAATGAATTATCTAGGTGGAGAACCTTTAACTAGTCTATTAAAGGATTTAAAATCCAAAAATATAGATTATTTGCACTATGATAAGCCGGAGAATTTTCCACTAAATCAAGAAGTTTTACTGTCGCAAAATAAAATTATGGTTCATTCAAATTACACAAGAAAGAAAATTTTAAATCAAATTGGCGAAGAACATTCCCATAGAATTCGAAAAATTAATCAAATAGATAGTACTAGAGAGCCGATTAAATCAATAAATCACTTAGACCTTTTGAAAAAATACTCTGTACCTGCAGAGCATATAATTGTTTCCTCATTTGGGCATATTCACTCATCTAAATTAAATCATCTCGTGGTTGAAGCTGTCTTGGAGTTAAATAGACTTGGGCATAAAGTGGTTTATCTTCTCTGCGGAGAGGGCGACTACCTGAATGATAAAGTTGATTCCAAAATTATTTTTAAGACAGGTTATATTGATATCGATGAGTTTTCAGCCCTGATTGAATGTAGTGATATTATAGTTAATTTACGTAGTGTATCCATGGGCGAAACATCTGCCTCTTTAATTAGAACTATGGGGCAAGCAAAACCTTGTTTAATAAGTAATGATGCATGGTTTGCAGAAATTCCTGATGAAGCCGCAATTAAAATTAATAATGCTAAGGCCAAAGATGAAATTATGGCAAGCTTACTTAAGCTAATTAATGACCCTGAATATAGAACTAAGCTAGGTAAAAATGCTCAAGATTATGCTGTTGCTGAATTTAACCCTCACACAATTGCAAAGCAAATTGCCGATTATATTCTAGAATCATGAGTGGTGTGCGCACAGATAAGACTATTATAAAAAGTCTTTTAAAAAATCCTGTATTAAAGCCTCAGTAGTGGTGACTGAGGGCTTCCACCTAGTAGACTGAGCTAGCTTTTCAAATGACCCGCAAATAGAGATGGGATCGTTGGGTCGAAATTTACTTTGATCTTGCTTTAAATCATAAGGTCTATTCATTTGTTTTGCTAAAACCTCAATAAGCTCTCTGAGCATAACAGCTCTTCCTGAGCAGACATTAAATATATTATAAACTTCAGTTTGTGGAGACTCCATCACAGCTAAAAAAGCTTGGACTAAATCAGAAACAGCGCCTACGTCCCGCTTAACATCAATATTGCCAACAGTAACACTGGGGTTATCTGACTTTAATTGCTCATAAACAGAAGGCAAAAATAGGTCTCGGCTTTGAGTTTTATGAGTATGGTTAAATAATCTAAGCACTGTGGTTTTAAGGCCTAAGCGTAGGGCAATATCTTTAAGTAGGAGTTCTGCCTGCCACTTGCTTTCTCCATATACAGATCTAGGAGCTACAGGGGATGATTCAGTAAGCACAATATCTTGTTTAGCATCTTCTGGGGCTGGGGCCTTATAAATCTGCGCTGTGCTCGTAAAAATGAGTCGTGCTTGAGGGGTATATTTTGCGCAGAGATGGGCTAAGAGCATTGTTCCTGTGACATTGGTATTAAAAGTTAAATCTGGATTTTTTTCAGTAAAATCATAAGCACTTAAGCCCGCTAAATGAATAACATAGTCCCAAGAGTCTTTAGAAAAAGACTCTTTTAGCTCATTGTATTTGCAGATATCGGATAAGGGGGCTGAGACTTGATAGTCCTTAGATAATAAAAAAGTTTTAAGGTGAGAGCCAATAAGACCTTCTCCACCGGTGAGGAAAACTTTTTTACTAGGCATAGCCTATGCTTTCATAGATTTAACAAGTTGGATGTCTGAGTCGGCCATCATATGGACAAGCTCTTTAAAGCTAGTTTTTGGCTCCCAGCCAAGCTCTTTTTTAGCTTTGTCGTAACTGCCAATGAGTAAATCAACTTCGGCAGGGCGGTAAAACTTTTCGTCAAGTTTTACATACTTTTGCCAATCAAGATCCGCGCGAGTAAAGGCTAATTCAACAAATTCTTTAACTGTGTGAGTTTCGTTTGTAGAGACAACATAATCTTGAGGTTTATCTTGTTGAAGCATGAGCCACATAGCTTCTACATAATCGCCAGCAAAACCCCAGTCGCGTTTTGCATCTAGATTTCCTAGGCGAAGTTCAGTTGCAAGGCCGTGCTTGATAAGAGCTACATTATAAGTAATTTTTCTAGTTACAAACTCAAGTCCCCTTCTTGGCGACTCGTGGTTAAATAAAATTCCACTAGTTGCGAACATATTGTAAGATTCACGGTAATTAACTGTAATCCAATGACCATAAAGTTTGGCGACACCATAAGGCGACCTTGGGTAAAAAGGAGTGGTTTCTGTTTGCGGAACAGCTTGGACCTTGCCAAACATTTCAGAGCTAGAGGCTTGGTAAAATTTTGCTTTTGGAGCTACGCGTCTGGTAGCTTCTAAAACTCGAGTTACACCTGTTGCAGTAAATTCTGATGTTAATACAGGTTGGTTCCAAGAAGTTTGCACAAAACTTTGAGCTGCTAAATTATAAACTTCGTCAGGCTTAGCTTCTTCAACAGCGTCCATAAGGGATGATTGATCTAAAAGATCACCATTTATGAGTTCCACTTTATCCAGGATATGCGAGATTCTACTTGTTACATTTGTACTAGATCTGCGAGTTAGGCCATATACCTTATAGCCTTTTTCAAGTAACAATTCGGCAAGGTAAGAGCCGTCTTGGCCAGTGATACCTGTGATTAATGCTCTTTTCATAAAGTCTCCTTAGGACAAAGCAATACTTAAGAATCTTTCTTTTCCTTGAAAAGCCTTAGGGCTGTCAATCATTTATCATATGCTTAGTGTTAGCAAATCTATCTTTTAATAAAGAAATGCTTGCCAAACTTCTTCCGCCATGGAACCTGTAGAGACTTATGCTTACTGGTATTGTAATTCCTAGCTACAACGAGGCGGAGAGCATTTCCTCTCTTATAAATGAAATTTTGCGCTCCGTGCCGCAAGCTCTTATTACTGTTGTTGATGATTCTCCAAATCTTAAAACAGTAGAGTCTTTAAAGGCGATGGGGCTTGAACAGCTTCAAGTCATTCACCGTAAAGAAAAAGGCGGTAGGGGCTCAGCAGTTCTGTTGGGGTTAAGTGAATTACTAAAAAAAGACGCCAAAGTTCTTATTGAAATGGATGCAGACTTTTCTCATCCTCCTGGGCAGCTCCCGCAGTTGATTAAAGAAAGGGAGCAGAAGGGCCTGGATCTTCTTATTGCCAGCCGCTATTTGCCAGATAGTGAAATTAAGAACTGGCCTTTATCTCGTAGAGCCTTTTCAAAAGCAGCTAATTGGCTAGCTAATATAATGCTGCGCATCCCGATTAACGATTACACAAATGGCTACCGTTGTTATTCAAGAGCTGGAGCTCAACATATTGTAGAAACCTGTGGGTTTTATGGTAAAGGGTTTATCGCCTTAAGCGAAATTTTGGTGAATCTATACTACTCTGGTTATAAGGTAGGAGAGGTTTCAACAATATTTGTAAACCGTGTACGAGGTGAAAGTTCTGTTAGCTCGAAAGAAATAAGCAGTGCTTTTTTTGGCCTATTGAAGATTTATGGTTTAAAAAAACGTTTGGAGACAAAGAAGTTATGGAAAAGTGGCAGTCTGCCGTAACAGAGGCTTGGAATCAAAAACTTAAAGCACAAAAACGTGACGATAATTACTTTCCATTAATTGACCAAACTTTTGATGCTGAAGAGATTGTTGCTGTCATGGATGTTGTTATGTCAAGCCAGCTAACAATGTCTGAGAGAGTTCGTACCTTCGAAAAACAATTTGCGGCTTATGTTGGTGCTCCATATGCGGTTATGGTTAACTCAGGCTCATCAGCAAATCTTTTGGCTTTTGCAGTGGCGGCAAATACACTTAGAAAAGAACATCTCAAAGTAGGTGATGAAGTTTTAGTTCCAGCTGTTTGTTGGTCAACAAGTGTTTGGCCGATTGTACAAATGGGTTTAAAACCAGTATTTGTAGATGTAGACCCTCAGACATTGAATATGTCTCTTAGGGATGTAGAAAAAAAACTTAGTCCTCGTACAAAAGCAGTTTTAGCAGTTCACATTTTAGGTAATTGTACAAATATGTCTGAGCTAACAAAACTAACTCAAGATAAAGGGTTAATTTTGATCGAAGATACTTGTGAGTCTCTTGGAAGTACCTACTCTAATAAAAAACTAGGTAGCATTGGTGATTTCGGAACCTATTCTTTTTACTACTCACACCATATGACAACTGGTGAGGGAGGGATGGTTGTTTGTAAGACTCTTGAGGACTATGATTTGCTTAAGTGCTTAAGAGCTCATGGCTGGAGTCGTGAGTTAAGTAATAAAGCTGACTTAGAAAAGCAGTACTCAGAAGTAGACTCAAGATTTTTATTTGTTAATGTGGGTTACAATGTGCGCCCAATGGAGATGCAAGCAGCATTGGGGCTATGCCAATTAAAAAAATTAGAAACGATGAATCACTTTAGAGTAGAAAATCGTGCTAAACTTATTTCTGCATTAAAAGCTCACCCTAAATGGAATGAACAGTTTATTTTTACTCAAGCCTCTGAACACACTAGTCCTATATGGTTTGGATTTTGTGCACTTTTGGGTGAGAAGTATGTTGGCAAGCGATCTGAGTTTTTAAGTTATTTAAGCTCTAATGGAATTGAAAATCGTCCGGTTGTTAGTGGCAACTTCGTTAGACAGCCTGCTCTATCGATGCTCGGTCTTAAACTTAAGCCTGAAGACTTTCCAGGGGCTGAAGAAATTCACGAAAGTGGATTTTTTATAGGTCTTCATACAACAGCTCTTACGGAAGCTCAGATCAGTCGCCTTTGTGATGTCTTCTTATCTTTCTCGTTTTAAGATTGAGCTTTTTCGACACAGGACGCTGATCTTAGCCGGACTCTTTTTGTTAGGTATACCATCGATAAGTTATATGTATTTTTATAATGCTCATGGTTATCCATGGGGCTATGATTTTTTTAATTTATATTCATTCCATAATTGTTCACTAACAACAAGTCCCTATTTAACAGACGGTTTAGCCTGCGGCGATAGTAGAGGGATGGTCTATCCTCCACTGATGTATTTAAGTTTTTTTTGGACTAAGGGATTTTCTTTTCCCACTGCTTTAAATATTTGGACATTATTTATTTTAGGCGCCTTTTATATAAGTGGATATCTATGGCTTAAGAGCGAAGAGCGTCAGCAACTTTGGTGGATGCCTTTAATACTACTTCAGTTCCCATTTGCCTTTGCATTTGAAAGAGCTAACAACGATATTTTGGTTTTATTGATATGGGCTTTTGCAGCCTTTAGTTATAGTAAATCAAAGTATTTTCTTTCAGGTTTTTTTATTGGAGTCAGTGCTATAGCAAAGCTTTATCCTTTCTTTGCGCTTGGAATTATGAGTTTAACGGCACTAGCAAATTTGATTAAATTTAAGAGTGATAAAAATAATTCAATTAAAAGCGCGTGTAAGTTATGGCTAGCAGAGCCTTTGACAAAGCTTCTTGTGGGATCTGCATGTGCAGTTATATTAGTTTTAGCTATAACTCCAGAAATGTCTAAAGAGTATTTTTTTGATGTTCTTCCAAAATGGGCAGGCCAAAGGCAAGGCAGAAATGTCACTATTCATTCAATTCACTCCATTTTGCCGCAATTTAAAATTTTCGGAGTGTTATTATCTTTGTTGGTGGTTTACTTCTGGGCTTTCAAAAGCAATCTTTTACGCACAAAAGAACCTCGTTTATATCTAGCGGGACTATTAGTGTTATCTACTTACTTTCCTGGAGTGGCTAATGACTATAGTTTAATTGCGATACTGCCCTTATGGTTAATTCTTTTACAGCGAAGTTTAAATTTTAAGAGAGCCTTTTGGATGATTATTTTAAGTTTAGTAAGTATAAATTTAATTTGGTTATGGAGAAATCCTTTTTGGGATCTAGCGGGGCTTAATATTTTTATCCAGGTGATTACTTTAATTCTTATTGTTAAGTGGCCACTACAAGATTTACAGAGTCAGAGGGCAAGATGAAGATTTTTGTTGTTGATCCCTCTTTATTTACGGCTCAATATGATCACCATTTTTGTGAGGCTCTCGCACAAGAAGGCCACGAAGTGACTTTTTTTGCCAGACCTATTAGACTTGGTGAAATTCACTATCGAAGTACTTACAAACAAAGAAATATTTTTTATAATTTATCTGAAGCTATTTTGCGTAAATTACCACAACTGTCGTTTCTAGTTAAAATACTCAAAGGTTTTGAACACGCTTACGGTTTATTAAAATTTTGGATTATTATAAAAAAAGAGCGGCCAGATATTATACATTGGCAATGGCTAATACTGCCTTGGATAGACCGTTTCTTTATAAATCAATATAAAAAAATGCAGCCTGTGATTTTAACTGTTCATGATACACAAGCTTTTTTAGGATCGCCCACATCAAAACTTCAATTGTTTGGCTGGAATAAGGCCCTTCATGGCTTTGACCATTTGCTTGTGCATACAGAGCATAGTCTTAATGAGTTGTTAAAACAAAACTTTAAGAAAGATCGAATTTCATTAATTCCCATGGGAACTTTTGATTTTATTCATTTAAATAAAACTGCAAATGTCTTTGTAGAAAAATTGAAGCAGGAGCATTCAAAAAAAGTGATAGTCACTTTTTTTGGTGTTATTAAACCCTACAAGGGAGTTGATGTTTTATTAAAAGCTTGGGCTCAAGTTCCTATTGATGTCCGTTTAAATGCCCATTTGGTAATTTCTGGAAAGCCAGGGCAAGATATAGAAGAGTTAAAAGGCTTAGCTAAATCTTTAAATCTTAATAACGAAATTTCTTGGGATTTACGTTTTGTTCCAGAAGATGAGATTCCAGCTTTAGCACGAGCAAGTAATATCTTTGTATTTCCATATAGGCAGATTGATGCGAGTGCCGTTTTTATGAGTTTTATTAAATATGGCAAAGCCATTATTGCAACTCAAATTGGAGTATTTGCAGAAATTATTGAATCAGGTAAAAGTGGAATTTTGATTCCACCTGAAGACTCAACAGCACTAGCTAAAGCACTCTCTAGGCTCCTATTAAATTCTGAAGAGCGTTTAAGTTTTGGTCAGGCTATTAAAGAGAGATCTGAAATAGTTCAGAGTTTGCAGAGTTTTGCCCAGGAATCTGAAATGATGTATCACTCAGTACTCGAAAAGAACAAGGCGTGATTATGCAATCCCAGCCATCTATTCTAGTTACTGGTGGGGCGGGTTATATCGGTTCTCATATTGTTCAAGCTTTATTGCGTGAAAAGTATCAGGTTACGGTCATAGATAATCTCTCAACAGGTTTTCGGGATGCTGTTCAAACTCAAGCTCAATTTATACAGGCTGATATTCGTGATACTAATAAAGTAATTGAAGTTCTGT
>CAYMKD010000110.1:0-7831 GCA_964390435.1 uncultured Pseudobdellovibrionaceae bacterium
TAGCGGCCTCTCTTTCTTGCTCGATCTAATTGGGTAGTTCGAATACATTTCTTCAAGTTATTTTAACTTTTTTCTTCGTCTTCTCTCTCTCTGGTTGTCTGTTTGTCTGTCCCTCGAACTTCTTTTTTACATATGTCGTACATTAGTTGATCATATGACTGATTCGAATAAAAAAAACAACAATTTTCTTCTTGTTTGTTTTTTTTTTGATTTTTCATGTCCGAAAAGAGAGCAAAATGTCACAAGACTAAATCATGAAGTGTCATATGAGAAAAGAAAGTTTCTTGCACTTTGTTTTGCCATTAGTTTCGAGTACCTGGTTGTAAAAGAAAAAAAACGAGGACAAAAAATCTATCGCCTCAATAAATATTCGTCTACGTATAAATATTGGAGATCGTCCTTTCGTATCTCGTGTTACGTTCGCATTTGCCTTTTCTTTTTTTGCTGGAGCTGCTGACTCAATGAGTTTTACATTAGAGTAGTCTACAAAGCCCTCGAGCTTCTTTAGGCCCTCTTTACGATCATAGTGGGTCATTACTTTAATGCCCTGTATTTTGATTTTCATTTTAGAGCTATTTACAGCTAATACAGTGCCTTTTTTGCCTTTTTCGCTTCCAGTAATCATTTCAACTGTGGCGCCCTTTTTAATTTTAAGCTTTTTCATGACTACTCCTTAGCTTTCGACTTACGACCAGTTAGTTTTAGGCGGATCTGTTTGCGAATAGCCTTTGCACGAGGCGAAAGCTTAGTATCAACCTGATTTAAGATAAATTTATCAAAACCACCTGAATGCTCCATGTCACGAATAGTGCTCGTGGCCATATTTAAGCAAACTAACTTATTCAGAGTAGCGCTAAATATCCGTTTTTTCTGAACATTTGGCATTGCTATTGATTTTGTCTTAATATTTGAGTGGCTGACCAAGTTTTTTACTCTGGGAGCCTTACCTGTTAGTTCACATCGAGCCATAATTATCTCCATTTAACCTTTGTACGAATACGAATCCTCTTCTATAGGTAAAAAGAGGCTTGTTGGCAACCTAAAAGTGTCGTATAGAATTCAGTCTTATTAAGTAAGGCCAATTTGGCTAAGTAAAGAAGTAGGAGAACTAATGAAGAAACAATCTCGCAGTAAATACCGATCAGAGCTATCTGGCGACTATCTTTTTGATTATAAAGATCCTAGCAGCCTAGCTAGATTCGTAACTGATGCTGGTCGCATCACTCCATCTCGTATTTCTAAGCTCAGTGTTGCTCAACAAAAGAAAGTTGCTGCAGCAGTTAAAAAAGCTCGTAGTTTAGCTTTATTGCCAAATGGTGCCGATGCTTACGATCATTTCAACAGAGTTGAGCCCATTAGCCCTGTGCCGTTTGAAGCTTAATTAATAACTAAGATACTTCATGCCTAAAACTCCTCTCAAATCTAGAGGAGTTTTTTGTTTTTTAATTGTCTGTAATTCTGCAACACAGCCAGACATAAAATAATATACATGATGTTTGAACCTTTGTGCCAATAGGCCATTGGAACTCCTAGGAGCTTAAGCTCATTAAATACTTCACCCCAGTAGATAATCCTCATACTCAAAATTGGTAAAGCACAAGTAACTAGAAATAATAAAGAGACTATGGCCGTAAAACTTTTTATTGCAAGAGAGCGCCACTCATAAATGCATATCCCTAAACTTAAAAAAACAAATAAAGCACCTGCGATAAGTGAGGCTTGCTGTTTATCTGGAATGAAGTGAAATAACAGTGGCACCACAATCATGGTGAGAATTAATAGTAAAAAGTACACGCCATAACGATTAGATAATAGCCCCATTATTTAAGCCCTCTCTCTATTTAGAATCTAAGAAACGAGACTCACTCTTTAGCTTCGTAACGCAAAATAAGGCCCAACGCAGCTTTATTTCGTCCGAAGCTCGGCCCACCCCTTGCTCTAGTGAAATAACAATAACAATTCTTATGGAGGTTTTAAATGAATGACTCAGCACACACCCTTGCACTAAAAAAATTAAAACAACAAGTTCGCTTTTATGGACTCAACCCAAAAGATTGGGTTTTACGTCCAAAACCGAGCATTAAGGGACAAATGGCTCTGTTTACCTTAAAACACCGTGAAGACCCCTCATTAAAATTATTGGCGGGTTACACTTGGCGCCAAGCATTTCAACTAAGTCATATTGAGGTATGTGGATTTTAAATTAAAAGGACTCACAACGAACAGAAAAAATCGAGCGCTGCCAAAACTCTGTGGCCGACAAGGATGCGGCTCCTGGCAGCTTCTTCATTTGTACAAGACGAAACTGATTCCAAGCCTCTTCCCCCCAAGCCTCACTAATAATTTTTTTAAAGTGACAGAATAAAGCAATATCAGCTGTCTCAAACCAATTAAAGCGGCTCATTCCTGACTCAGGTGGTTTATCTCCCCAAGCTAGTCGCAGCATAATTTCAGCTCCATCCAAAAGAGTTTTCTTAACCTCTGGAATTGTAGTGATAGGAGCTAAACATTGACTAGGTACTTGCTCTAAATCTCTTAAAAAATTTCTTAAAGTAGCAAAGTACTCAAAACAACTTCCACCTGTTCCACCTAAACGACAAGCTTGCTGCATTTTATAAATGATAGGAGACCTGCGACCACCTTTAACTGGTTTCGCAAATGTTTTGCCTAGCTGACCTTCAATAAAAATATCTTTCTGCGTATCACATACTGTATGCAATGGTTCATTAAAAATAAATAGAGCAATGCCTACTAGCAAGACCACAACAACTAATACTGGGCGTGGTATGGCATTAAGAAGTGAACTCATATAAAGCCTTCGTTACTGTACTTGAGTACCACAATTCATATCAGGATGAATTGGGTTTTGAGGCTTGTTGCCCTTTTGAATCCAAACACTTGAATCATGACCACAAAAGAAGATCCGGTAGTTTTTAACATTATAGCTACGCACGATATTCACAAGTTGTCTAAAAACTTCCTGCAGAGGTTGAGACCTAGCCTCTCCGCTATGCCCTCTTACAGAGATAAGATGTTTTTCGACATTTTCTAAAACTTTTCGCAAATTAACATGTAGGTTGGTCTCTTCATTAGTTAAACTATGGGTTTGGTAGATCGCCATAATGATTTGGTCGATCTGTGTTTTAATTTTCTTCTCGTTTCCTTGATAAAGAGCTTGTTGAAGATCTGAGGTTAAATTAAGCACTTCATTAACTCCGTGTGTGAGATCAGAATCAAGACTTATCTTTTTGGATACCGAGGCTGCCGAGGCTAGTGAAGAAGTAAGTAAACAGTAAAGAAGCCAATTGGTTGAATTTCGTATCAAAGCTGTACATCTCATGGAGCAAGTATCGGTTTTTTTATGCCCTAACTCGATAGACTTTAGTATATTGCTTTATGCGTCACGCAAGCTTCATTGACAATAGTCTTGTGTTTTCAATAGATTCACAATTCTTCGTCGGGGAGTAGCGCAGTCTGGTAGCGCATCTGGTTTGGGACCAGAGGGTCGCAGGTTCGAATCCTGTCTCCCCGACCATTTTGGAACCTCCAAAGTGGTCGAAAAACCTAAAAAGGTCCATACCGGATAGATACTTTACACTTTATACCGGAGACATCCTTTACACTTTTTGCCAACCAAAAGGATCATCTACCGGTTCAACTCTAGTTCCCTTTTCATCAAAGTAACCCAAGTCATAATCCATAAAACTTACAACCCAGAGGTTCTACGGTTCTAAGGGTTAGGGCTAGCTACATTTAGATTGTGTGGGCTCCATTTGAACGAATATTTTTTGAGATTTCCTAGCCTGTTTAATTTTTTTTACTCGCTCTTTATCCCCAAAACGATTTAGTCTTTCCAGCAAGTATTCAGAGAAATCAGCTAGGGCTATGTAGAGATTTGGCGCAGATCTTTCAAGTATGACCCCTTTGTACTTTCCACTTTGACATCTAAATTTTACCGTGAATGCATCAGGCCCTGCCTGAATTGGAGAATTTTCCACACTAAGAGTTATGCTAGATCGGCAATTTTTTAAATCTGGAAAGCGATTAACAGCATCTTGAAAACGATCAAGGGCAGCTTGTTTAGCTAATTCTGATTTTTCTAAATCCTTAAATATTATTTTGACCATACTATTTCTCCTTTTCTTAAGTCCTCAATCCACTACAAAGCCTGTCTTCACATAAAATAGCGTTTTGCTTTTTATGCATAATTCCTATGCTCCGTATAAATCCTCGGGACTTCTTCATTAAGTATTTTTTTAGGTTCATCTCGCAGAATCGCCAAGATAGGTCGACCTTTTGGGATTTGATCTTTTGGAACTACAATAACTTCACCACCACTTGCTAAAACTGTTTGCGCAAGATCATCTAGAAGATCGTCATCCTCATGATCCAGATGGGCAGGATTGATACTTAAGCCTCCCGTTAGTTTATCAATTTTGCCAAATATTTTAATTCCATCGGCTACTATTAATTTTCTAACCTTTCCTCGAACTGCTGCTTTAGCAATTTGAAAAATGTTCTTCTTGCCAAGTTTCATGTCCTCAGCCCAATAAAATTCAACCATTGATTTTTCTAAAAGCTGTTTGGTTTCTTGCTGAAGTAAGATACGCACTTCTGATATGGCATCCATCGATCGAGCTTGATTAAATGCACTCAATATCGGCTTTTTGCGAATGCGAGTATAACGCAACTTTAAAATAAGATTCTTTGCTAAACCGGGCTCTCCCGCTATAAATAGTGGAGCCTTATGCTTGCCCGCAATTTCACAAAGCCATTCATTCAACCACTCCGTAGTTTTATCAAGCTTAGTAACTTGCAATCTCTTTAGCTCTAAATCGCTATAACAACCCCTATGATTTTCTTTCACCAAAATCTCTGGAAAATATATCGTATCAACCTGCCGAACACTAGACTGGGTGCCCACATATAAAGTGGCTGATCCATTTTCTATCCCTAATAATAAGAAGTCTTTATCCACTTGAATCCAACGAAGTAGCGGCTTTATATGAAAGCTCGTAGCCACCACACAAAGATGATCAACATCTATGGGAAGGCTCAGCATTCTAAAAGAGTCTTTCGTACGAAATACCCCAATATTTGATTTAAAACTTTTAAGAATATTTGGATGCGAAAGCAAACCTAACAGAGGTGATAGAAAGCGTTTTAATTCATCTTCGTGCATAATAGTTGACAAGTGCTCCGTTGCAACCTCAATGGATTCATGAATTTGTTTTTTAAACTGAACTAGGCTTCCTCGGTTTTCAAGATAAGCCGTTAGATGGACTCCATCTTTCGAGTTTATAATAGATTTTAGAGATAATTCCTTTGATTGCATCATAAATACCTCCTAAAGATGATTCTGTTCAGAAACAGTTCCTGTACTTAAACCAACTTACGGTATTTTAAATTATTGGTAAAATAGATAAATAATCTGTTTTGAATCGCTTTAAGTTATATAGAAAAAGAGTTAAAAAGTTTTATTGCAACTGGGTTGGGGATTTTTCTTTTTGTAGAAATCAAAAAGAGCTCTTCGTAGATACCCTGAAGCTTCCCAATCTCGACAAGCTGCGCAGACAACACTTGCTTTGTCACATTGTGACTCGCTGTTGGTATAATTCCGAGTTCCGATACAGCCATTAATTTTTTAACTCCTATATCCTGACTTTCTATAATGATGTCCATTTCAAGTTCATTGAGCTTGGCCCAATGGTCTAGGTCATATCTTAGCTTGCTATCGTAGGTGGGCAAAATGAGTGGTTCTCCTGATATCGAATTTGGAAAGCCCTTTCTAAGCTTTTTATATTTAGGAGCTCCATAAAATGCCACATTTCTCTTAGCAATTGACTTTGGATTTAACCCTTTTGCATCAGAACCTATTGGAAGAAAATTTGAGACTATAATATCTATTCTATGCGCACTAAGCTCTCGCAATAGTTCGTCAGACTTACCTTCTGACAAAGTTATTTGACATGGTGAAAGTTTAAGAGCGGATTGAACGAGTTGAAGAATAACCTGTTTAGGGACACTATCTAAGGCGCCTATATGAAGAGACGGTTTTAAGGGCTTGATCCTATCATGTAAAACTTCGTACATTTCAGATCCCATTTTGAAAATGTTCTTAGCATAATCAAGGGCCACTTTTCCTTGTTCAGTTAAAATCAACTTTTTATGCTGTCTTTCAAAAAGCTGAATGCCTAGCACTTCTTCGAATTGTTTAAGTTGAGCACTTAGGGTCGGTTGTCCTAATCTTAGTTTTTCAGCTGCTTTAGAAACACTGCCTTCTTCTGCAATTGTCTTAAAATAAAAAAGATGATGGTAATTAATCCATTGATTCATAGCTTCCCTTTTAAACCATGTGTACTTTTAAGTAATTATAATAAATTTAATTATCGATATTAACAATCCATAAGTTCGAGCAACAATATAGAATAATGCCACTATACAAAGTTGACCCAAATTTATGTTAAGCTGAGACAATTTTTTTGGAACTTAGTGATCTACGAAGTATTTAAGCCAATGTATTGGTTTAAATACTTGTAGTGGCGTTAATGCACAAATCCTAACCGATGGTTTGGGGCAACTACGCTTTAGCATGAAAATACGCCCTTACACTGAGCACAAGCAAGATAAACTGCAAATGACGTTTATCCACTTTGTTGAGCCCACATTGTTTGCTCTAGATGAGTCTTTATGGGGTATATTGCACGTCTGTCGGGCCTCAAAAAGAAAGAACGGCTTAATCCATTTTTATTGACGCCTTGTCGATAATCAGAAAATCTAAATTATGAAGTTTCTTTAAAATTGCCTAAAGGAAGCTTTTCTTTAAAAGTATTTTGTGTTTTGCTAAGTTTAATCTTTTCTCAGTGAGAAGCTTAAAACCGGGGTGGGTTATGAAACTTGTTGGAGTTAAAATAGCTTTAGTTGCATGTATAAGTGTTCTGTTTGGACTGCAGGCAGTGGCATTTTCGCAGCCACCTCCGATCCCGAAGACAATGTTTCCGGAAAGTGTAGCGGGTTATGTTTACCTTAAACAATCCATCGGTAATAACTATGCAGGCTACGATACCTTATATCTTAACCATTACTTCAATCTTTCGTCTTATGAAGGTTATGAGGTGGTGGCTGTAGAGGTCAGAATGCGCACCTTTAACGGTAAAGGCGTGATGTACCTCAGCGCTGATGGCGCACCTTTATCAAGCAGTAAAACCATTTACCCATCTACTGGCACATATCAGTTTAAGCCTTGGTATCCGGCTGTGATTGGTCAGCATGTGGTCTTGCTGATGCTTGAAATGCAAGGCGAGTTTTTTGTCTATGATGTGCAGCTCATTCTTGCGCCACCAACAAAGTAAAACCAAACTGTTATTAAAATATCTTTTATCAATCGGTGTCGAGACGACTCTAAAATCAATTGGTCTTAAGTTTGCTCATTACCCTTACTGACACAAATATGAGGATATTTTGTATTAAAAAGCGTTAAGACATTCTTTTTGAGAGGACACACACCTACTGGCTCCTACACAATAAATCCAACCAGGCTGACACTTACTTGCAGTACTACCACTGCCACCGCTGCCTGTACTGCTCGTATCTCTCACTACGACTACTTGAGCGCAGATAGGTTTTCCAGAAGAATCAAATCCAGTTATAGCATTAGCTCCCGAACTAGTTTTAGGACAAGTTACTCCTGCTAAAGTAGGGTTTCCTACACTATTTGATGCCTGAGCAGGAGTTGGAGAAGGCGCTGGCGTGGGAGTAGCTGCCACAGACATTGCATGTGAACAACCCACCACAGTATTACCTTGAGTTACTAGAGTCAGTGGCTCTATTG
>CAYMKD010000111.1:0-7784 GCA_964390435.1 uncultured Pseudobdellovibrionaceae bacterium
CTGGGTCTTCAAAGCAAGAACGAGTTATGGCAAGAACAACTAAACTCTTTACCCTCAATTGCTAAAACAGATTACCCGGTGCTCATATTAGGCCCCTCGGGCTCTGGCAAAGAGATCATTTCTCAAGCCATACATAAACAATCTTCTAGACATCATGGTCCTTTCGTCAGTGTTAACTGCAGTGCTCTTACAGAAACGCTTATTGAGAGCGAGCTCTTTGGTCACGTGAAAGGCAGCTTTACGGGAGCTATCCAAGATCGCAAGGGTGCTTTTGAAACAGCTCGTGGTGGCACTTTATTTCTAGATGAAATTGGCGACCTTCCCTATGGTTTACAGGCAAAACTACTCAGAGCTCTAGAAAATGCTGAAGTTCGCCCTGTGGGATCAGACCGTAATATTCGCACAGATGTTCGCATCATTGCGGCGACACATCAGAATTTACCAAATAAGGTTTTAGAAAAAAGTTTTCGATCAGACCTCTATTACCGTTTAAACGTCATCCAATTCCAAACCCCCGCTCTTAAAGAACGTATGGAGGATTTTGAATACTTACTCTTTACTTTTGCCAGAAAAATGCGTGTTCGCTTTTCACATAGTTCTATTCAAAAATTAAAAGAACACTCCTGGGCCGGAAATATCCGAGAGTTAAAAAATGTGGTGGCGCGAGCCTCAGCCATATTCCCCGGACAAGTTATCGAACCTACTCACACTACAAGATTAATAGATCACTTAGGTCCGAACTCGCAAGTTTCAGCTCTCCTTCAAGAACAAGCAGACAAAGGACAACTTTCAGTTATTAAAGAAATCGAAAAACAAATGATTATCAAACGTCTTGTCGCAAATAATGGTAATCAACGACGTACCGCCACAGATCTTGGCATGCCTAAGAGCACTCTTCACGATCGGTTAAGGCTTTATAAAATAGATCCTCGCGAGTTTGTCAGGGGTTATGAAGCCTAAGTTTCTTCTGCAATTTTAGCTTCAAAGCCACACCACTAATAAGAAAGTCTCAGACAAACACTTATGGGTGCAGATCGTCTTCGGTTTGCGTTAGCTTTAGGCCTTTTATGAAAAAACGAGTTCACTTACGCGCTTTGCGTATCCGTGTTGCGCCATCGAAGATGGTGCAATACGAAGACGCAAAGCGCCCGTAAGTGTTTGTCTGAGTATTTTTCATAAAAGGCCTAAAGCTAACGCAAATCGGATACGCTCTGCTCATAAGTGAACTCGATTTCTTATTAGTGGTGTGGCTTTGAAGCTAAAATTGCAGAGGAAACTTAGGGCTTAAGAATAATCGACTTAATCATAACCTTACGGATACGACCGCTTGAAAGATGTTGGTTAAGACTTCTTTTGATTTGATCTGTTATCTGTGTTTTTCCAGCATTACTCGATGCTTGATCATAACTAAACTCTTCAAGAGTTCTGTGCATATGATCACGCATTTCAACTTCTCTATCCTTAACTTCCACCAGAGTTTCTGCCGTTGAAGCATTAATGTAAAACTCGAATATTCCCATAGGAGAATTAGAAGAGCGACTTGAGCGCTTAAGGTTAACCAATATTTTTTCGATTTGTAGAATATTTTGCGGGTTTCTTAAAGAGTCATAGAATTCTTCTTTTTCTGTGGGCTCATAATCATAAATTGCCGAACCTGTTTCCGCATAAGAACGCATAAAAATAGAGCGATCTGCATTAAGCAAATCTTTAGTCATAGCAAAGTAAACAAAACTAGCAGTTCCAAAAATTAACAGAATAATCCCAAGAACAGACAATTTTTTTAGAAAGGACATTCTAAAAAATGCACTTATTGTATTTTTAATGGCTGCCAATAGATTTTTAATATTAGTTATTAACCAAGCTGTGAAAAGCTTTCTGCCATCGGTAACTAGATACAATACACCTTGTGATAAACGCTCAATCAGGCCATTAAAAAAGAATATAGCCCGAGCTTTATAAAATTTTAGACGAATACTTAGGGTTGGTAAAAAAGGCAGGGCTTTATAAAGCCATTTTCTCCAACCCTGAGCCGAAGCAATGACTCTCTCACCATCCTCAAGAGCGGCATCTAAATCAAGAGATTCAATATTTGCATCTGATTCAGACAAATCGCTGCCAATATCACCTAATGAGTTTGCAAAACTTGGATCAGCTTCATTCAAAAGCTGATCTAGACCTTCATCTGAAATTTCAACCTCTTCGGGACTTTGATCTTGAGCTGGTCCACTGGCCTCCGCAGGAGGTTGAGGTGTGTTTTGAATTTCTGCTTCAGAATTGTTTTCGTCGACCAAGGTCAATTCCTCATTTCTTTGCCTTAAGTCTACTTAAAAAAATGCATTTGGTCAGCACTAAAAATATAGATGAAGTCCTAGAGAGCAATTGGTCATATAAACTAAAGTCACTAAGCGCTTTTGCCGAAAAGAACTAGGACAAGGAGCAACTGATGAAAAGGATTTCTTTAGGCTTAAGTCTAATTCTTATATTTACAGCAGGCTGTGCAAATCTAGAGCGCAGCAATCAAAGTGGTTATCGTGGTCAAACTTATACAAAAACAAAAGACACCAATTCGGCAGAAAAAATTCAAGAGCAACAATACGTGGTTCAACTTGGTCTTGATCCACAGAACCAAGGCAAAGACTTGCAATCTCTTGCACAAACTCGTGTTCTTTTAAGACAGCGTGAACGAAGCTTAAATAATGCTCGCGAAAAGGCACAATACTATAAGTACGGAAGCCTCCTTAAAGATGATCAAGAACGACTTGATTTTCTTGAACTTGGTAACTACGAGGCAAAACAAGCCTATCTAAGATCTATGAATGTTGGCGCTCGCAATCAAACACCACCACCTTCAATACAAAAAGCTATTGATAATCAAGATATCACACTTGATATGACCCAAGAGTGGGTTCGCCAAAGCTGGGGGGACCCTGTTAAAGTAGATATTGCAGGTGATCCCGCTTTTAAAAATGAGCGCTGGCGTTATATTTATCAACAAGCCACTCCCGATGGCTTTAGACAAGAAAAACGCACAGTTTATTTTGAAGGTGGGCGAGTTGTAGGCTGGGATGCCGAATAAAGATTATCTTAACTTAATGAGCTTCATCCCAATTAGGGCCAACAGACATATTTACTTTTAGTGGAACCCTAAGTTGAGCTACTTGCTCCATGATTTGTTTTACTTGTGGTTTATACTTTTGAACTTCATCTTCAGTACCTTCAAAAATAAGTTCATCATGTACTTGCAGTAGTAAAGTTAGAGGAACTTGTTTGGCTACTTCAATCATAGCCTTTTTTACTAAATCACTGGCTGTTCCTTGAATAGGAGCATTGATGGCAGCTCTCTCTCCAAATTTTTTAACAGCGTTATTTTTTGCTTTCAACTCATCTATATAACGTCTTCTACCAATAAGGGTTTCAACGTAACCCTTTTCATAGGCTTCTTTCACAATTTCTTCCATATAGGTTTTAACACCTGGAAATCTTTCAAAATAACGCTTAATAATATTTGAGGCCTCAGCCCTTGGAATATTTAGGTTTTC
This sequence comes from uncultured Pseudobdellovibrionaceae bacterium, assembly GCA_964390435.1. Lineage (GTDB taxonomy): Bacteria > Bdellovibrionota > Bdellovibrionia > Bdellovibrionales > Bdellovibrionaceae > CAYMKD01. Next base: position 3,540 of record CAYMKD010000111.1, read on the forward strand.
AGCTAACCCATAAACTCCTTGCCCATAAGCTATCCCAAAGTTAACTGCCTTAGCCGCTCTTCTTAAGTCTGCAGTGACCTTATCAAGAGACACTTCAAAAACCTCACTTGCCGTTGCCGTGTGAATATCAAGATTTTTTTCAAAAGCCTTACAAAGTGCTTCATCTTTTGCAAAATGAGCTAAGATTCTTAATTCAATTTGGCTGTAATCCACAGATAAAAGAACTTGCCCTGGATCAGCTATAAAGGCTTTACGAACTCTAGCTCCACGCTCAGTTCTAATTGGAATATTTTGTAAATTTGGATTGATCGAAGAGAGTCTACCCGTTGAAGTAAAAGCTTGTCTGAAGGTCGAGTGAACTCTTCCCGTCTTAGGGTTTACAAGCTGAGGAAGAGCATCTACGTAAGTCGATTTAAGTTTTGCAAGTTCACGATATTCTAAAATTTTACGTACTATTGGATATTCGGGAGCTAGTTTTTCTAAAACTTCATTATCTGTACTATAACCAGTTTTAGTTTTTTTTCCTGGAGGCATTTGCATCTTTTCAAATAAAATATGTGCTATTTGTTTGGGACTCGCAATATTAAAAACTTCACCAACTTCAGAATGAATTTCTTTTTCAATTTTATTTAGATCTTTACTTAACTCTTTGCTTTGCACTGCAAGTTGATCTGTATCTATACGAAAACCATGCTGCTCCATTTTTAAAAGGACAGGAGAGGCTGGCAAATCAAGTTCTTTATATATTTTATCTAGATTATTTTCTTTTAGCTTTATCTGCAAATGCGCTGCTAATTTTAGATGTGCCTGTAACCATTGCGTAGGACTTGGCAGCGTTGGCAAAGTTTCTGCCAATTGGCTTTCATAAACTTTTGCAAAGTCACTACTATCACCTGCTTTTAAAACATAGGCAGCCAGCTCACTGTCCCAACTTATCTGAGGAGATTGCACATAAAAATTACGCCAAAAACTTTTTAAATCAAAACCAGACCAACTTAATTTTTTTTCCGATAAAATGGCTCCAAGCTCTTCGGGATCTCCCTGTAATATGATAATTTCATTTTCTTTAGATAAAAGATTAAATCTCTCTGTTGAAAGAGCCCAAACAGAATCTCCAGATTTAAGCCATTTTTTTAATTCTTTGCAGTCCATAGACTTTTCAGAAAAATTAGAGCCAACATAAGACTCAGACTCCGCAGTCAATTTGTCATTTTCTATAGGTGAACTATTTTTTTCTGCCTCTTCTACAGCATCTTCACCTAAAAGTGATTTTGCCATGGCTTTAAAATTAAGCTCTTGCAATAGAGTTTTTAATTCTTGTGTGTGAATAGGGCGGATATGTAAATCCTCAAGCTTAATATCAAGTGGAACATCATTCACAATTGTAACTAGCTTTTGGGACAAGTAAGCATTGTCTTTATTGTTTTTAAGTTTTTCTGCAAGCTTTGCACTTAAATCATCTAAATGAGCATAAACCCCATCAAGACTGCCATAATCAGAGAGAAGTTTTTGTGCCCCCTTGGGACCAATGCCGCTGACACCAGGAATATTATCTGAACTATCACCCACCAGAGCTAAGTAATCAATAAATTGATCTGGCCGAACGCCCCACTTTTCAACCACACCGGCTTCATCATAACGAACACCCTTCATAGTATCGTACATGATAATCCCAGGACCAATAATTTGAGCAAAATCCTTGTCTCCACTCACAATGACAACATCTAATTTATTTTTAATGCCAAAATGAGCAAGTGTTCCGATCAGATCATCGGCCTCAAATCGATCCTTTTCAAAACTAGGTATCCCTAAAAGATCTGCAAGCTTTTTAATATATGGAATTTGTGGAATCAAATCTTCTGGCATTTCACCGCGATTTGCTTTGTAGTTATCATCTATTTCTTTTCTAAAGGAAGGCTCTTTACGATCATAACAAAAAGCCAAGTACTCTGGCTTTTCTTCCTTTAGAAGTTTCACAATCATGGATAAGAAGCCATAAATAGCATTAACGGGCACTCCGGTTGGAGAACTCAGAGGGCGTATTGCATAATAAGCTCGAAAGAATAAGGAACTCGCATCAACAAGAAAGATCTTCTTCACAGCTTCTCAATAATCCGAGCCTTATCAACTTGCGATAGGTCCTCTTTTTCAATAATAGACTCTGCAATAGGATTAATAAGGGTTTCAAGAGAGTTGCTCTCAGCATGACGATCCAAGAGTTCTAAAACACGTGTATGATGAAAAGCTGGTACAGAAATTCCCTGCTCCCAAGCAAATACCTCATCTCGAGTTATCTGTAATTTCTGAGCTAAATCGGACTGACTAAATCCAAGTCGCAAACGTAAAACATATATTTTATTTGCATCCCACATTTTGTAATTCCTAAATTTTAAATTCGAAGTTTTTTAGATGTAGGCCATAAGCTTCTGGGCCACGATCTGTATCATATACTTCGAATGACACTTCTGTGCCCTCTTTAAGGTCCTTGATCAAGTCCTTATTTTTCACAGCTGAATGGTGGAAGTATATTGTATGTCCTTCATGGTCTTCAACAAAGCCAAAACCTTTGCTTTCACTGAACCATTTAACTCGCCCTACAACCAAAAAATCCCCCCCTTGGCCATAATGCGCCGAGCTATCCTTCGTCGGCAAACAAGAAGATTAAATCATGTTCCTCTGCAAAGTCAAAGCGGTCCATGGCTTGTTTTTCAATAAAATCTGGGTCTTTGGCTTGTTTTAATTGCTTATATAATTGTTTTGTAGAGCTTCGCGTTACTTCGATTTGCTGTTCCAACTCTTGTTGATCCGAAGTGAGTCTCCATAGACGTAATGGGCTACCACTTAAAACCAAGCTCGTCATTGCCAGCAAGAAACAGTAAAAAGCAACTCGGCCTGGATAATATAAGATATTAAGAAGCTTATTAAGGCGAAACATCATCTTTTGATTTTATACGAGAAAGTAAAACCTAGTACAGCTAAGAATGCAATTACGACCCCAGTCGAGTAGAGTTCTTGCAAGTTGTTACTTAAAATTAAAGCACAGAAGTATTAAGCATCTGAGCAAGATCTAAAATATCTAAGAGCTCCGTACTCACTTCGACTGAAGTAGAGCACGTCGCTTCCTCCCAACCATCTTGAGCTAAACACTGTTCAATATACAAACGCTCAATGCTAATAAAATAAAATTGCGCAAAAATATTAGACTCACCTTGTTTATCAACTAAAGTATTTTCGTAGCTTACAGAAACCAAGTAAGTTTCAAGTGTGCCCCATACTGAAGTAATTTGATCTGCATCACTTATAGACACTGATTTCTCTATATAATCTGAGCTGTATAGACTTGCATCCACAACCCCTAGTTGATTAGAGAATTGATTACTTAAAAAACTAAGGTCTTTATTTAAAACTTCATCGTTATTAATTAAATTAAGAAACTGCTCATAAGCCCCCTCTTGTTGTTCTGACTCTAAGGAAAGGGTCAGTACTTCAGGGTTAAACTCTGCATGAGCAAAAGAAACGCCAAAAAATAGGCTTATAATGACTAGGCAAGCTTTCATAAAATTAACTCCATCATTGGGGTGACAAAATAGGGCACAGGCCCTTATATTTATTATATGCTGTGCGTTAAGTAAATGTAATTACTTGCGAATGTAATTTATTCGAAAAGTGACACAAAGTTTAACATATCCAAAAATTTCAAGGCTTGCGCTTTATCTGGCAAAAATCTTTAAGAAAACTTAAAATTTAGACATGACTCTTAGCTTTGTTAATCGACTTTTTGGTCTCATTATTTTCTCTACTTTTATGACAGTGATGGTTGCTCAAGCTCTGGCGTCGCCCCCCGTGAGTCCTCTTAGTAAGCTCCCTGAGCTATCTGCAGAAGACTACAAAGATATGTACAAAAAGTTTATTTTCATTAAATTTCAAAGCCTTCTTACGTCTAACTCTGAAGCCGATTTAAATTTGCAAAATGATTTTATGGATTTTGTAACCGCTTTCGATATTGGTGAGGCAACAGAAATTATTACTATTCCTAAAAAATCTTCTGAAGTTTATTATTGTACAGACAATAGCAGACAAAGTCAGTGCGAAAACCCTCATGCAATTTGTGAAGTTTCCGCTTATACTCAAAACTTAAATTTAATAAAAGTAACTATGCTAAATAAGTCGTATGAATCTACAACTTACTTCTATCGAGAATTTAAATTAAGTTTTTAAAAGGAAAGAGAAAATATCTATTCATTC
>CAYMKD010000112.1:0-7741 GCA_964390435.1 uncultured Pseudobdellovibrionaceae bacterium
CCTGCATACAACCTTTAAAAAGACCTTTGAGTTTTTGATCCATTTCTTTTGGATCCATCCAATTGTTATTAGGACCTGCATCGTCTTTAGTTTTTGAACAAATAAAAGTTCGGTCTTCTACTCTGGCAACATCACTTGGATCAGAGCAAGCAAGATAACTATTAGGTCGTAGTTGAGGATTTAATTTTTTTAAAGTCCCCGCCTGTATCATTTGCTCACAAAGTTTATTATATTCGCTCTCTGAACCATCACACCATTGAATAGCTGCAGGCTCACAAAGAGCAACAACCTCTTCAATCCAATTTAATAACTTTTGATTTTTAGTTGGCGCCAATGTTCGATCAAATTTAAGTGACATTTCTTAAAAACTCCCGAAATAAGTGTATGTTAAAGAATCTTGACCATATCCTAAAAAACCCGTGATCTCAAACATTGCATAAGACCTAAGGTAAAAAAAACCACCTATTTATTGAGGCGGTTTTTTTAAGTAAATTCAATAATTTATGATAATATACGCAAGTGATCTTAGAGTTTTTTATTTAAAAAATCTATGAGGTTTGTTTCAGGGGCTTCGGCGACTCCATTGCCAGGTTGCAGCTTAGCCAGCTCTTCAAGGTTGAAGTCCATGCGGTCTTCATAGCGCCTTTCAATTTGATTACGCAAATACTGCTCGCGCTCGTACCAGAGTCTTTTATTTGAACCATCAGCACAAGTTGCAAGCTCCGAATCACTTGATGCCCCCCAACGAAGCTCTACACAATGATAAGGATCAAAAGAAAGTTTAAATAAACGCTCTCTCACTTGTTCAAAATCCAAAGTCACAGCTTGCCCAACAGAATTTGTATAAGTGATCTGACAAGCACGTGCCTCACTGAGATAAATATCTAATAAGTCTTGAGCCAAGTTTGAGCCAGTATAGTCAAGCATTGGGTTGCCTTGAGCCTGTAGCTCAAAAAACTTTTTAGTTTGATCAAGTAAATCTACAAAAGAAACTTTAAGTCTCGCATCGCGCGAAGGCGTTGAGTACACTTCCCACTCACCTGAAGTGCCATAAATATTTTCTGGAAGTCGTGCCGGATGAGTTTTATTATTAATTCCCGCACTTATAGCTCCATCAACAGCCATCACTCGATCTTGAAGGGTCGCACAAAGATTCTGCACCATTTGAGTCATCTCACGACGAGGCTCAAGTTTTAAATCTCCAACTGAAAGCTTCATTCTTGTGTAATCATAATAGTCTTTAATTTCTTCACCATTGATAAAGAACTTTCCATTTTGCCATTTGCCATCTTCACTAGGCACATTGCCAACGAACTGCTCAATGGAAAAATCTGGAATCTCAGTCGACTTTAAAGTCTCAATATGTCCACCAATATAAAAGCCTTGTTCATTTTTAGTAGCTCCTACGAGCTTAAGAGGTCGCCAATTTTTAAATCCAGCCCCCATTCCGGGGTTACTTCTCACAAATTGCTTACCATAATAACCCGTAGTTAAAGAGTTATCCGGATGAGAATCTACATATTTAATGCGTCCATCTTGCTCAACTCTAAACACTGTTACAACATGGCCATTAGGATCATAAATTATTGTGCCAGGACGAATCGCTTCGCGATTAATCGCCACAGGATAAAAATCAGTAAATAAAGGCTCATCTATAACTTCATAATGAAAACGATAATTTGCTGAGTAAATGCCATCTGGAACAGTTTGATTAAGCATTTTAACAAAGCTTGGGAAGGCTCCCTCTGCTGGAGTGGTAAAATCATGGCGGCTGGAGACCACATTGCCATAGCGATTGTACCTTAAATTACCACCATTATTTTTGACATTGCGGGCTTTAATGCCATTTGCAACTGAAAATGGCAGACCATTTTTACAAGCAAAATAAGCTCGCAACATCGGTGAGAGTTTTGCGCAATCATTATTAAAATGCAGACCACTTGGATCAGAGTTTTTAAACGGATTGGCAGCCTGACGCATACACTGGTCAACTTTGTGACACTGACCTTGCTCAACAGCCTCACCAATATTTACAACAAACTCTTGGTAATTAAGTTCATCTTGAGTAGACCACTCTGTTTTTGTAATCGCACAAACATCAGTCCCTGGAGTTTGAGCCTTACCTTGTAGAGCTGTAAATAAAATAGAAAATAAGATGATTTTAAAAATTTGCGGCATGAAAACTCCCTTTAAAAGGAAGGTCATACGACACTTTAATGGCAATAGCCAATACGTTGAATTTACATAAGTTTTTTACTTTTTACATGGCGTCACAGAGCCCTCCTTAGCTCACCTGAAAGGTTGCCATAGAACAAGATTGGTGGGTTAATCTTAACTGCAAAAACAATTCTGAAGGAGGAGTCCTCAATGAAGTTACAACTTAGTTTAATTTTAATCGCATTATCTCTTGGCGCTTGTGTCTCTAAGTCAAAGCATGAGTCTGCTATGCAAGATCGTGATGCCCAGATCCAAGCTCTCCAAACTCAGTTAAGCCAAAAGGATCAAGCCCTTAAAGGCACTGAAGAAAAGCTCATTGCTGCTGCTAAAGATAAAGGTCAACTTAAATCAACTGTTGAAGAAATGAAAAAAGCCATGGATGAAATGGCTGCAAGGCGTGCTGAGCAACAAAAACGCATTAATGAATTTAAAGATTTAACTAGTCGTTTTAAAGCTTTAACTGATGCCGGCACCCTACAAGTTAAAATCATTGATGGCCGCATGATTGTAAGTCTTGGATCAGATGTTCTCTTCCCTTCTGGCTCAGCAAGACTCTCTGCTGATGGTTTAACGGCAATCAAAGAGGTTTCAACAAAATTAAATGAAATCCCAAATAAAAAATATCAAATTGAAGGACACACAGATAACGTACCCATAGCAACAGCTGTCTTCCCGTCAAACTGGGAGCTGGCCTCAGCAAGAGCCTTAAGCGTTGTTAAAACAATGATTGATAATGGCATGTCTTCTCAACGCATAAGTGCTGCAAGCTACGGCGATACTCAACCCGTACAAAGTAATGAGACTCCTGAAGGCAAAGCTGCAAATCGTAGAATTGAAATCGTGATCGTACCTGATTTGTCCGCACTGCCTGGCTACGATGAGTTGCAAAGACTATCTAAATAAAAATTGGAGGCTTTATGAAGAGCATGGCTTTTATTTTAATTAGTTTTTTTAATGTTTTTTCTTTTGCAGGATCTGGCTGGCAAAAACCAGCTGTTGAAGTAGAAAAAACGCCACATGCTAAAGAACAATATATGAGTGATCTCTGGGTTCAAGAAAGAGTTGCTGAGGTTTTTAGCAAAAATTTTGATAACTCTGTGTTTGTTGACCCACCAAGAATTACATCCCAAAGAATTGATAATGAAGAGGGATTAGATCCCTCTCTTTATTCAACTCAAAATGAAATCATGATGTTTTTATCACAAGACTGGAAGTGGTTTTGTGAAGTGCGTTCCACAGTTATTTGGAAACTTGTTGAGCCCGCAGAGCTCGTTGAAGGTAGCTTAGTTCCCGGGAAGCTCTACTGTTATCCTAGAATCTAAATCTAGATGATGTAACAATAAGCACTTAGACACGACAACGGACCGTGGCGCAGCTTGGTAGCGCGCTTGCTTGGGGTGCAAGAGGTCGCTGGTTCAAATCCAGTCGGTCCGACCAATTTTCATAAGATACAAACAAAATTGAAAAATCATGGTCAGTAAAATCAAATATTTACAGTTACAAAAATTTGTAACTGGGGAGGACAATTTTTCGAAAAGGGTACCTTCTCAAGATATGAACTTGCGACTGATTTCGGAGATTTTCGCAGCCGTTGTCTTCGAAAAGTTTGCGCTGACACTTTTTAAAAACCGGAATCAATGGCCATTCTCACGTTTCGTTTGAGATAAATTGTGTGGAGTTATTTACACTAACTAAGCTCTTGCTAGAATTGCTACTATGACTACAATTCTCGTGGAGATATAAATTTGTAGTCGCCATTCTTTCTTGACCCTTTTCGCACAACCATTTCTTTATCTCTATAGTTGAAAGTCACAACAAAGTCTTGTAACACTCCATTTCCAATGCTTCCCCCTAAGGAGCTCGTGGCAAAAAAACCTTTTTGGGTCAGAGGAAGTCTCGAAAATACATTTGTTAAGGCGACTTGATCATCTCCTAATTTTATGTCAGGAAGGCGACCAAGCCTTGCTGGAATTGACCCACCTGCACCATAACCTGAAATCACTTCCACTTTAGAAAAATAGTTGCTTAGATGCTGAGATTGGGAAAATTTTTTGAATAAAGTAAAGGAAGACCTGTCGCCTGTATCGACAAGAACCTCTGTAGATTTTCCGTTCACTTTTGACATAATGACTGGCTTATTTCCATACAACCTAAATGGTATTCGATCACCATTAGGGGTAAAATCATTAAAGGAATTAAAGCGTAGCTTCTTATTATCGTAATCTATTGTTACAACATATCTCTGTAAAAGCTCATAACCTATGATTCCATCCAGGTTCTTAAAACCAAATGCTTTTTTTATATGGCTCAAATCCATGATTAAAAAGTCTTGGTCTTTCATTTTAATATTACCGACTTTATAGGAGTCGACTTTTGTACTTTGCATTGGCAATTGGTTATCTCCAGCTCCGCCACCAAAGCCCGCATCTTTTGTTTTCAGTCCAAGACGACGAACTGCATCTGGCATCAACATATTTGATCCACCAGTATCAAATATCATATAGAAGGGACCTTTGCCGTTAATCTCTATTGGCAACAAAATTCGATTATCAAAATACTGAAAAGAAACTTCATTAACATTAGCAGGCTTGCTCTTGGCAAGAGAAGAACACGAAGCTAACAATAAAATATATAAAAAAGGTAATAGAATTTTCATTAGTTCTCCAGTTGTGAATGTTGCCACTGTTCTAGTAGGTATTTTTCTTTGTTTAGATCCATGCCGTACTTTCCATCTGGCCTTGGTTTAAACCCATCCAGCCATATGGATGTTTTACGGATAGTTTCTGAGACAGGGCTTGAAATAAGTCCTGCTTTCTGAGCCTTCTCATATACAAGTAGATGTAACTCTTCAGATTCGACAGGGAGCCATATGGGAATTTCAATCCAAGGTTTAACGTTGTGGCTTAATAAAAAATACTCGCTAACCCAAGTAAACTCGCAATCAGATTTCAGTTCCCGCTTACAGTCTTCTAATAGCTGTCCAATTGTGTACCTAGGATTCGGTCCTATTGCATTAAAAACTCCGGACTCATTTTTTTCAATTAGTTGTAAAGTCCATTCAGCAAGGTCTGTCACATCTATAAAACGAATTGGAGAGTTGGGATTGCCTGGCGCTAAGACTTCACCACCTCTTCGAATGCGATCAATCCAATAAGGGAATCTCCATGTTTGGTCGTGTGGACCAACAATTAACCCTGGACGAATCACTAAAGCACGGTTTTTCATCCTCGAGGTGATTTCATCTTCACACAGTTTTTTCCGCAGTCCATAAGTAGAAGGAGTATCATCTATTGGATGCCCATCTTCTAAAGAGTAGGTTAACCCATTTTCATCATCATCTTTACGAGGGTTTTTGTAGACTGACATTGAAGAAAAGAAAACATACTGCCCAACTTTGTCTTTCAAAAGGTTGGAAGAAGCAGCAGTCTGCTCCGGAAAATAACCACAAGTATCAATGACAGCATCCCACGCTCGTCCATTTAAAATAGACAAATCATTATTGCGATCACCTTGGATATGCTCAACTTCGGTGAAAAGTTTAGGGTCTGACAATCCACGGTTGAACAGGGTAACGTCGTGATTTTTAGCAATCGCTTGGCTTACTATATGACGACCAAGAAACTGGGTTCCGCCCAATATCAATAACTTCATTTTTAAAATTTACCTAAGTCTAAACTAATGGTCAATGAAGTGATAGAATGTGAGTCTATCTTGACCATTGTCTTTGCTCAAGAAGTCCCACCCAAACAGATTATTTAGCACCTGCGCGAATCTCGCTCGATCTGTAAAGGTAGAGTGGCCAATACTCAATAGAATCGATTTCTTTTAAAGGAAAACATTCTTTCCTAAAGAGCCGAGTTTTTACTAAAGATAATTATTGCGCATGTAGCTTAGTTAAGTTGGGCAATAGGCCAAAGCTAGAATATTTTTTTGAAATAGATTTAGAGACTTCATCAACAGCCAGTTGTAAGGTAGGACTTATTAAAGCCTCAACCATGACTGTTCGCTTAAGACCCAATAGGGGTCTTAAGTTTTGAAAACGAGTGCCAGATTGAATATCCCGAACCAATTCGCTCATTCCAGAATGAACATAAGTGGGATAAAAAATTAATCTATAGTTCTCTTTGTTATAATGAATACCATCGAGCAAAGTGGGTAGCTCATTTAGCAGATATTGACACAGATACAATTTCTTTTCTCGAGAAATATCTTTATTTCTTCGTTCAGTGTATTTTTCAATAAAATCTAATAAAGTGTTTTGTAATTCTGTGTTCTGGGAAAATTCGTCATTCAGAGTGTTATATATGTTTTGAAATTTTTGACTACTGATATCTTTCCATCTAATAACGTTAAATTTATTTTGCTCATGAGTAGGGAAGCTAGAAATTAATCTCTCAAAAAATGCATACATACGATTCCTGAACACGCCTTTCAGGGATTAAATTCTTTAGAGACTCTGAATCTTTCAAACAATAACTTTAGCCAACTCCCTAATGGTAATTTTGTTAATTTATTGTTAGCAAGAGAGACTGCAGAACTATCACAGTTTTGCTTTATAACAAAGATCTCGACTTGGCTTGTTTACCAAGTCGAGAGTGCTCGCTCAACTTGAGCCCTTACTAAATACATAAAAGTTAACCCAATCTTAAGTTAAATTTGCTGGACCAGAGCCCAGTATTTAATGAAATCCCCCACATTACTCGACTTTTCCGCCAGAGGCTTCTTGAATAGTCCTAGGGGGAAATCATGAAATATTTAGTTATTGTTATTTTTTATCTGTTTTCTGTTAACACAAACGCTGCTCTACGTGCAGAGCACGTCTCAATAGAAGCTACTGCTATCCAAGTTGAGCCTACAAATAATAGAGGCGAAGCTTACTCAAAAATCAACGTTACGGGTTTTGAACTTAATAAAAGAGTTGGGACACCTGAATTACCTGTTCGTAGTTGGTTGCTACAAGGAAAACCTGCTGATATTCAAGTTCAAGTAACAACAAAACAAACTCAGGTTTTCAAAAATGTACGACCCTATCCAGTGCAACCACAATCTTGTCGTTGTGAAACGAAACCCGTAGAGTTTGCTTTTGATCAAGCTTCTTACCAAAAAACACAAGAGCCATATACTCTGACCTATTTAGGGGATTTTCGCGGTCAACACATCACAAGACTTGATGTTAATTTAGCACAATACGATGCTCAAACTAATGTGACTACTATCAATACAGAAGTTGAAGTTGCCTACAACTCACCTCAGTTTTCATTCGAGCAGGGCGAGTACAATGATTATTTAATCATTGCCCCTTCAGACTTAGTTGAAGGCACCACTGAGTTTGCCGATTGGAAAAGAACTAAAGGAAATAATGTTCACGTAGAATCCATTTACTCACCTTCATCTGATCTAGCTTCTATTGCTGCATTAATCCGCAGATATTACGAAGAACAAGGTGTTGATTTTGTTATTTTAGTTGGAGATGACAAAACTATTCCTATGTATAAAGTTTCAACATCTGGTTCAAACCAGACTC
>CAYMKD010000113.1:0-7706 GCA_964390435.1 uncultured Pseudobdellovibrionaceae bacterium
CGTTTTCTTTAGCGGTTTTATTTTCGTCGAGAACGGGCTCTTGTTGAAGATATCCCACTTTAAAATCACGAGCCGGAAAAGCTTCACCGAGGAAATCCTGATCCACGCCGGCCATAATTTTGAGCAACGAAGATTTCCCGGCGCCATTGAGACCGAGCACGCCGATTTTCGCCCCGTAGAAGTAAGACAGGTAGATGTTTTTGAGAACGTAGCGATTGGGTGGATAGACTTTACTTACACCCTTCATCGTATAGATGATTTCTTGCGACATAGTCCATCTCCTAATTAGTTGGTAAAAATAAAGGCCTATATTGGACTAAGTGGATTTCACTTGTCAACACCATGAAAAATCCTACACAATAGGCCCCTTATGACAGAATTAAGCAAAGGCCAATGGAAAAGACTTACTGCCAATCTTGAAGATGCACTTCAAAGCTGGCAAAAGGTTTCTGATCAAGTAGAAACCCAAGATGGCCTGGCACCTGACGAAAAAACTCAAAATGATATTGAAAAGCTCTTGCAAGAGCTAAAATACAAGCTCGACGAACTCTCACATAAGTAAGCTAATATTGTTAATTTTTATCGCCACCATGGCACGGCGGGCTTTGCATTTGAAAGCTATCTTTAACTTTGTCCCACTCTGCAGGAGTCATCAAACGCTGGGTAAAGGCATGTACAGAGCTTGCTAGCTCCTCTTTGACAACTTCGTTGACGAGGCGCTGGCGCTCAAGTCTTGATAACCCTTCGAAGCTGGCAGAGGCTATAACTACACGAAAATGAGACTCAGACCCTGGCGGGACTGAGTGCATATGACTTTCATTATGAATTTCAAAGTGAATTGGGTTAAATTTTGATTTTAATTTAGCCGTTAAAGTCTCGGTCACTGTCATAAGAAATTATTTGCTCTTACGTTTTTCTACAAAACTTTTTACTTTGCTTGCTTGCGCACGAACTAATGGCAAGACACCTTTTTGCTCCAAAGTTTTTTCAACTCGTTTTGCTTTTTTTAAACCTTGTTGCAAAAAATATTGAGCTAGAGGCATTTCAAGTGGCAAATCTTGGAACTCCCCATCGGCCTTCCAATCATACGCAACTTTATCTACAAGCTTTAATGAACGTGGAAATTTAATACGCAAATAATGACTACCAAAAAATTCAACTGGTGGCACCTCATCAGTGTGTGCATGCTGATGGTTGAAATTTTTGTTTGAATCTGCAAAGTCTTGAGACTCTTGGGTAGACATAGAAACCTCCTGTTTCGATGGGTTGTTAGCTAATTTACGAGGACGACGCTTAGGCTTCACCGATTTTGAGGGCTTATCCCAAGTGGCCGCGCCATTGGTTTTTATATGTTTTGTGGCTTTCTTTTTTTTGTTTTCAAAATCAGCTAGAGTTGGCATTTTTTCTCCTTTAAAGAAAACTCATCAGTTCACGAGTAACGAGATCATAATCTTCTTTGGCATTGTTTTTATAATCAAAGATTGTCTTCTGCGCACGAATCATATTCTTAACATCAACAGAGGTGCGAATATAGCTTTTTAACATTTTAGTTGTGTAATTTTGTATACAATTCTCAAGCAGCTCATGACTGGCCGTCTCTCTGGCATCAAATTTAGTAAATAGAATTTTCTCGATAAAATTTAAATTGTACTCAGATTTAATCTCAGCAAGCTCTTCGAGATTTTTCTTAAGCCCGATTAAAGAAAACTTATCTGGGTTAACTGGAAGCAACACCATATCAGAAGCACATGTAGCTGAGGTATTTGTCGCACTAATATTTGGAGCAGTATCAATAAATACAATGTCGTACTGATCACTCACTCGATCAATGTGTGATTTAACCGCAGTTTGCAAGTTACGTGCTCCTGTTACTAGAACACGATCTAATATAGAGTTGTTGAGACTTGATGGCACTAATCCCAGCCCAGGTGCAATCTCGATAATAGCCGACTGAATATCTACACGCTTTTCTATAATGTCGACCCAAACAGAAAGATCAGGGTTATCAATACCAAAAGAAAAGCTAAGATTGGCCTGTTGATCTAAATCAATTACCAAAACTCGTGCGCCTAGCATATGACAGCGAAGAGCAAGATTGTAACCCGTAGTTGTTTTTGCTACTCCGCCTTTAAGCATCTGAATAGAAATAACCTGCTTAGGATATTGATAGCCACGAGAAAGCATATAGCTGCGCACCTGTTCTGGTAAAAGCGAGCCACGATACAATTGCTTTACTGGAAAGAGCTTTTTAAGTGCAAGCCAAACCTGCTCAGAGCTCTCGCCCACAAATTGTGCTAAATCTGAAATCGTCATTGAAAATGGATTTGAAGTACTTTGTGCCATGTTGGTTAGTGCAACTCTCTTATGCCTTGCTGTCGAGAGGTTTTGCACTGTATCAGGTAAAAAAAATTAAAACTTAATATTAGAAAACTTGTAGCAACCGTTTAAGAAAATTTAGAATTGAATTAAACCTTTTGTTTTTAAGGCATTAGCTTTGGACGCACATATTGATAACGTGCCCTTACTTTAGTCCATAAGCTAGGACCATTAGCGCCCGTGATACCATCTGGGCCGACTTGACCCGCAAGGCCTCGCTTTGGATCATGCTTTCCACCTGGAAGATAAGCCTTAAGGTCAAAACCTGACTTACCTTTGCGACCAGAAGCACTGGTACCTTTGGCATATTTACTTTTGCCATTATAACTTGAGCCTGATCCAAAACTGCCTCTACCGCCACTTCCGCCGCTACCACCACTAAGACCACCATAAACTGAAGTTTTAAAGTTTCCGCCACCACTTCCGCCGCTGCCAGCTGAGCCGCCTCCAACTGCACCATAAGCAGCCCCACTGCTTGCCCCGCCACCTGGTAAGCCACGGCCTCGGCCTCCTGGAATTTCATTTACACCTTGAGGAGAGCCCGCAACTGGAGGGATTGTCCCGTACATTGGATTACCATTGGCCGCCAGCATGGCATTTAGGTCATCTTGTGAATAACCTTGCTCTCCGTTGCTACCAAAAGCTTTACTAGATGCCGAGAGCTTTCCTGCGCTTGTAGTGCCACAAATTGGATCTTGAGGATTCTTTTCACAAACACACTTAGCTGTATAAGAAATTGCTGGGTTTGAACAATCATTGCCACCAGCTTGAAGACAGATTGAATCGTTGGGGTATGTTTCACAATAGGTTTTAGATTTATTACTAGATGCAGTTGTTGCCTCTTCACAGTTTTGAGCATTACTTAAAATTGTGCCAAAGCTCATTAGTTGAGAGCCAGCCTCAGCAAGAGTTTGTTGGTAATTACCGCACACATTAGCCATCGCATATACTTCGGAAGGTTGTTCAGATTCACTCTTCCAACAGCTAAAGCTTTGACCAGCTTGACTTGCCTTGCTTTCTTGCACATCACACCAATCTTCTTTTGCCATAGAAAGTCTATAAGCATCACTACATTTACTAGTACAACTTGCTTGAATAGGTGCACACGTTCCTTTAAAAGCACCAAGCGCAGCTGTTATCCCTTGAGCTACTTTGCCCATAGTTGAGCAAGATTGCTGAATACCCGAGCTTGCGGAAGCTGCAAAACCAAGACTTAAAGTATTTATGAGTGCTGAGGCCTGCGCCATGTCTGAGTTTCTATCAGGCGCACATACACTAAGAAGAGTTGACTCTTCATTTTTACAAGCTTGTACAGCTTGCTCTAGCTCTGATTGTTTTGCTGCCGGATATGACGTGGTTACAGCCGTGGGCTGAGTTGCTTGAGTTGCTTGAGTTGAGGATGATGGATCTTCTTCTACGATTTCGTCCTCTATTATAGTTCTGTCTTCAGGCATTATCGGGCAAGATTGAGCTGCAAGCCAATTATTATAATCTTGAATACAATAGTTAATTTCCTGTTCATTTGTTGCTAGAACTTTTGGATTCCCAGCAGTACAGTACTGCCTAGCTGTTACATTACAGTTTTTTTCAAAAATGTATCCTGAAGAAAAAGATGAGCTTGAATTAAAAATAATTAAAATAAATAGAACTATAAGTTTCATTCATGTATCTTATCGGCACAAAACTTTGGTCCTAAAGGGCAAAAACTGTCTATAAATTAAACGCAAAAGCAACAAAAGGCTCAAGGCGAAAGGTCTAACCTATTGTTGTTGTTTGTTTTATTTGGGTAACTTTCTCAATTTTGTACAGGCATTACATTTTTATATAAATACCAACTTTTTTTTAAAAAAAACTCTACTTAATATAAATTACATTCAACTAACACAGTACAGCTACTACAGATATTGAAAGGTTATTTTATGAAAGCAGTTCTTAGTAAAAATATACTAGCCTTAATAGCATACTCTAGCTTACTTATTTCGTGTGCTGGCAACACCAATCACTCGTACAGTATATACTCAACTACGAATTCAACAGATTTAAAAACAAGCTACATTATTGCCGGAGAAGATTTGAGCTTTAATGATCCACTATCTAAACATGTTGTATTGATTTTAAAAGAAGTTACCTATAAGAATGAAAAAGGACAAACCGCTATAAGAAGAGGTACTTGCACTGGCTCTTTTATATCTAGCAAAATAGTATTATCCGCAGCTCATTGCTTTAGAAGAGGGTTAGGCCTGGATAACTATATTAAGGAAGATGTTCGCATTTCTACTGATGGAAAGTTATATAGAAAAATAAAAGAAATGCCCACATCAACATCGTATGAGCCAAAGATAATTCACATACCAGATAGATATAAAACTAAAGGGGCAAATCAGTTTGATGTAGCCTTAATTGAACTAAAAACAAGTAAATCATTTTCCAATAGAGCCCTAGAAATTTTAGAGCCCAGCAGCTATGAGGTTTTGGGAAAAGGAACTGAGCTATTAATTATTGGATATGGAGTAACTTCAGATGGTAATACTGATTACGGTCTTCGCATAGGTGCTGTTTCTATTGAAAAAAAAGATGCTACTAATCACGAATTCACTATCAATACTTCTCAATCAGATTTTTGCGGAGGGGACTCTGGAGGTCCGGGATTATTTTTTAATGGTGAAAATTACATGATTGCAGGAATACTCAAGGCTTCTAACTGTGTCTTGGGTGAATCTGCCTATTTAACAAAAACTTTTGCTCCGGAAATTTATAGTTGGATCGCCGAAAGAGTTAATGGCCTTGTTGCTTCTAATTAACACTTTATAGCCAATAACTAATAAGTGGTTATTATACATAACTTAATGAAATTAACTCAAATTTTCATGAAAAGAGTGTCGCGTTAATTGCATTTTCAAAGTCCAATACCAATTATTTTTATTAGTTAACTTATGCAAATCCACAGTTTTTCAAGTAAAGACATACTAAGTTGCTCTTTTTTATGACAAATCTGTTCTTTTTATAAAAATAGCACCACCTCTATAATGGTTTAAAATAAAAAATCATAAACTCTGAATATTTATAGGTTCTGATATCGACTAACTAATTAAAATAACTTTTATTTACTAATATATTAGAGCCACCATGAATTATTTTTATGGAGTCATTTAATCCTCAATTATTTGGCATCCTTATTGAAAGGGCTAGCTTACCGCTTTGATAAAATTATTAAGGCGTACAAAAAATAACAATAAATCTTTTATATATAGGGAGGCAAAATGAAAATTAAGGTAACAAGTCTTTTAGGAGCACTAACATTAGTTAGTTCTACCACTCAACTTACGCTTGAACCCAATAAGGTTAATATTGAAGAACTTGGCAATATAGAGACAGGAAAATACTATGTATTAACTCCAGAAATAGCCTCTTCAATACATATTAATTTAGATGCTTTAATTTCAAAATTACAAATGGACCAGAACCACTCTGTTGTTTTCAAAATCACTGATGATGAATTGGATTTTTCAATATATGAAAATGCAACTTATGCTGAAGCGAGAATGGATGGGGTAATATATTAAAAATGGGAATTTATTTAAAAAAATTGCAAACGGATCTTTCAAAAGGGCAATGGGTATTTGATCAAATATCTAGTCAATTTGAGTCTTCGATTAAAAGTAAATTTAATTCGTGCAAAGATGAGCATAGTGTTCTTGAGTTTTGCATGTCTTTATACAAACAATTAAATATAAATCATAGTATACTGTGCTCAAGTTCACAAGGGCTAAATGATTTAACAATAAGCAAATCTACTAGAGACGCTATAAATAGAATTTTAAGTGAAAATAGTAAGTTTACAAAATTAAGTTCTTTTTCTGAAAATGAGTCAAAAAAAATAAAAGAAAGCCTTCTTTACATAAAGAAAAATAACACTTCAATTTCTAAATATTTAGATACTCAAATTTCAGTATTTTTACGTGTAAATGGAAATTCTTTTCGTAGCGCCTCTCATCCACATATGTATGGCGCAATTCTAATAGGAGATGGATTTTTAAATCTTTCCCTAGAAGACTCTGCATTATCCATCGTACACGAGCTAGCACATCATGAGCTATTTTTAATTAATTTAGCTGACAGACTTGTAAATAAAGAGTTCGACCAGAATCAGATATTTGCCCCTTTACAGAAAAGAGAAAGGCCCCCAATTGGACGCTTACACTCTTTATGGGCCCTATATAGGATGGCTGAGTTTACAAGAGATCAGAATTTAAATCATAAACGTTACTCAAATATATTATTAGAAAATTTAAATTCTTTTCACGCAAAAGAACTAACAGAGTTTGCCGTCGAGCTCGTACAAATTGTAAAACGAAGATGGGCCTGTTAACATGCAAACATTAATACTAAAACTTCTTGGAGGGTTACTTCTTATGACAAACTACTCTGCTGCTAGCGATATAAAATCTTACGGCTATGTTCCTTTGAGCTTTCCCAGAGACCCCGCTGAAGTGAACCTATTTGCAGAGCACATCATCTTAGGGCAAATACTAGAGTCACTTGTAGATACAGACAAATTTGGAAATGTGAAACCTGGAATTGCAGAAAGCTGGAGCTTTGCCAATGAAGGCTGCGAATTAATTTTCACGCTTAGCTCTTCACGTAAATTTTCAAACGGTACCATTATTAATTCAAAAGATGTAAAATACACAATTGATCGTATGATAGAAAAAAAATCCCAGTCTAGTAACTTTTTAAGTAGCATTCAAAATGTAGAACTAGTTTCAATTAATAAACTTAAGATACATTTACACAAACAAGACGTTTCGATTTTAAAAGCCTTGAGTCGCGATCAAATGGGCATTGTTCCATTTGGCTGGGGCTTTAATAAAGACTCAAATGAACCATTTATTGGAAGTGGCCCTTACAAATTAGTAAAAGAATCCTTAAATTGGATGCTCGTTGAAAACCCAAACTATCAAGGGAAGCCCAAGCCAGATATAAAAAAATGGAGGTTAGTTTATTTTGAGGATACTCATGGTAATATTCCTGAAAATGAAAGGCCTGATTATGCACCTTCTATTACTGAAAGTACAAAACAAAAAATTGAAAAGCAGTTTGCAAAAAATGAATATAAAATTTTAGAACAACTTAGTTTTGCTCAAACATCCGCTTGGTGGCATCCAAGTAGTAAATACTTTAATTCTTTACCATCAAGAAAAAAAATAATGCATGTAGTAGACAATTTAATTGAGATGGGAGTGAAACAAACTAGTCTCAAACGTGCAACTGGTGTAATTCCAAAAGGAGTAGCAGGTCATTTAGATAGTTTAAGTAATTTACCAGAAATT
>CAYMKD010000114.1:0-7018 GCA_964390435.1 uncultured Pseudobdellovibrionaceae bacterium
ATAAGGGCTACACTCCAGCAACTCCTATTATTGATGCTCCTATTGTTTACGAAGAGTCTAGCGCTGCCGAGGCTAACGAAGGACAAGAAGACACAAAGGTTTGGAAGCCAACTAATCACTCAAAAAGTTTTGGCGGCGACATTTTATTTAGACGAGCACTGATCCAATCGTTAAATGTACCAACAGTTAAAATCATTGAAGACTTGGGAATTCCTTGGCCAACAGAGTATGCTAGACGTTTAGGAGTCTTTAGCCCCCTTAATCCTGACTTTACTATGGCCTTAGGCTCAAGCAGTGTCACTCTCTATGAGATGACTAAAGCCTTTGCTCAATTTGGCCGACTTGGTAAACGCTTAAGACCCCTACTTATTCGTAAAGTTGAAGACAGTGCTGGAAATATTTTAGCAGAAAACTTATCTCTAGATCTTCGCTTTCAAAACGAGCTTGGTCCCATTGATGAAAAGTTTGAAGAGCGCAGATTGAGCTTTTTAGAGAAACAAAATGCAGAGGAAAGCGCAGCTGCAACACCAGCAGAGGGAACTAATCCTGCAATTGCCGAAGCTTCTACCCCTACTCCAGAAAAAGAAAAATCTAAAGAACCACCTATTTTCTTTGCAGATCCTGACCAACTTATAAAACCCACCACGGCTTATATTATGACCACTCTACTTAAAGGCGTTGTGGAAGAGGCTGGCGGAACTGGTGCTCGAGCTCGCGCTTTAGGCCGCGAAGTTGCCGGTAAAACTGGAACAACCAATGGCTATTATGACGCGTGGTTTATTGGGTTTAGCCCACAAATCTCCACTGGCGTCTGGGTTGGTTATGATAATGAGAAAAGCCTAGGAAGAGGTGAGGTTGGTGGACGCTCAGCGCTACCAATCTGGGTAGAATATATGAAAGCCGCTCATGAAGGGCTTCCCGAGATGACTTTCCCCGTGCCGCCAGGTATTGTGTTTGCCACGATCGATAACGAAACCGGCAAACTTGCTTCGGCAGCAACGCACTCACTAGTTAGACAAGCCTTTGTTGAAGGAACAGAACCTACATCAACAAAAGCAAATCCTGCTGAAGAAGATGCCGACTTCTACAAGCAGGATCTATCTGAATGAAGGAAATCCACCTCTGGGGTGTTAAGCAAAATAATCTTAAAAACGTAGAGGTTAAAATTCCTCTGGGTTCTTTTACCGTGGTCTGTGGCCCAAGTGGTTCTGGCAAAAGCTCTCTTGCCTTTGAAACTTTATTTGCTGAAGGACAACGTCGCTTTATCGAAAGCATGTCTAGTTATGCCAGGCAGTTTTTAAATAAAGCCCCTAAGCCTGACATCGAAGGAATTAATAATATTCCCCCAGCTATTGCCATTGAGCAGAAAAACTCCGTGAAAAGCTCTCGCTCTACTGTTGGCACAGCCACTGAAATTGTTGACTACTTAAGATTGTTTTTTGAAAAACTGGGAGTTGCATATTGTCCAACCCACAATTGTCCTACAGAAAAAGAAAGTGTCACCGAAGCCAGTGACAAGGTTTTAAAGAATTTTTCTGGCAAGCGTGGCTATATTTTATGTGAGATTAAAGCCGATGGTCGTATTGCCGAAGGCAAAAAGCTTCATTCTTTATTGCTTCAAGATGGCTACTTGCGCATTTATTTACCAAAAACCACTCAAGAGCCTCCTGCAAAAAAAAACAAAGCCACAAAAAAAAGTAAAAAGACAGAGCCTGCTCAGACAAGCCTCACACAAGAGCTGCTCGGTGAAGTCATTGAAATTGGCGATCCAAAAACTCTAAAAAAAGGATTGCCTAAGGAAAGCTTTTTTTTAGTTATTGATCGACTTTCTTTTAACGAAGAGGATCGGGGCCGAGTGGTTGACTCCATTGCCCAAGCTTACTCAGCCAGTGTTAAATACAATCAAAACATCTCAACTCGACATGCACGAATTATTACGACCGAAGGACAACAACTTAAAGTGAGCGAAGAGAGTTGTTGTCCCGTTTGTGGTTACATACCACCGCCAGTGACATCCAGCCTTTTTAGTTTTAATAGCCCAATCGGAGCCTGTCCAACATGCAAAGGTTTTGGCAATATTCTAGATATTGATGAAGCTAAAGTCATACCCAATACCCAACTAAGTTTGGCACAAGGAGCGCTTAGTCCTTTTACTATGCCAAGCGCTACTCAGGACCGTAAGGCTCTGATGAGTTATTGTAAAAAAGCAAAAATTGATACTCATACTCCATGGGCCGACTTACCGCCTGCACAGCGCAAAGCTCTCTGGGATGGAAACAAAGATTTTTTTGGTGTGCGTGGTTTATTTGCTTACCTTGAACAGCTTAAATATAAAATGCATGTGCGTGTTTTTATCTCTCGCTATCGCAGCCCTTTTTTATGTCCTAACTGTCGTGGCTCACGCTTAAGATCTGAAGCTCATCATGTTTATGCCAAAGGCCACAGGCTGCAAGATCTGACCTGCTTAACTATAGAAGAGCTCAGCAAAGTGTTTAATGAAATGTCACTTACAGAAAATGAGCAAAGCATTTGCAATGAGATTTTTAAACAAATTCGCAGTCGACTTGATTTTTTACTTAGAGTCGGCGTTCACTACTTAACCATGGATCGTGAGACACGCACACTCTCTGGTGGAGAGTTTCAGCGCCTAAATCTTGCCAACCAACTGGGCATGGGCTTGTCGCAAGCTCTTTATGTTTTAGATGAACCCACCGTAGGACTTCACCCAAGAGATAATGATCGACTTATTTCTATTTTAAAAGATTTAAAAAATCTGGGAAATACTTTGGTGATCGTTGAGCATGATCAAGATGTGATTCGCAGTAGTGATCATGTTATTGAAATTGGCCCAGGCTCTGGTTATTTGGGCGGCGAAATTATATACTCTGGATTAACATCTGAATTTTATGAAGCCCCTCAATCTATCACAGCACCTTTTTTAAAATCTCAAAAGACTTTAACCTCACCTAACAAACTCAGACCAATAGATAAAGATTCTTTAAAATACAAAATTGAACTCTCTGGAGCTCACGGCAATAATTTAAAAAATATCAATGTAACTTTTCCCCTAAATAGATTGGTCGTGGTTACAGGTGTGAGTGGATCAGGCAAATCCACTTTAATTACTCATACGCTTTATCCGCTTTTAGCACGAAAACTCGAGGTAGATTTTATTCCAGCACAACCGGCAGACTCTGTATCTGGTTTTGAGCACATTAAAGACATCGTCATGATTGACCAATCTCCAATAGGCAAATCAGCTCGCAGCAGTCCAATTACTTTTTTAAAAGCCTTTGATTCTATTAGAAATCTTATGGCCGCCACACCGGACGCTAAAGCTCGCGGCTATACCCCTGGAACATTTAGTTTAAATGTGGACGGTGGTCGATGCCCTGCCTGCAAAGGAACTGGATTTGAAGAAATCGACATGATGTTTATGGATAATGTGATTATCCCTTGCGATGTTTGTGATGGAAAAAAATATCGCGATGAAATTTTAGAGATTACTTATCGCCACAAAAATATAAGTCAAATTTTAGCTATGACCGTTCAAGAGGCCATGGATTTTTTTGTGGCTCACCCAAATGTTCGCAAGCCCCTCTCGGTGCTTAAAGATGTGGGTTTAGATTATTTGCAATTAGGTCAGCCGGCTAGCAGCCTGAGTGGTGGCGAATCTCAGCGGCTTAAAATCGCAAGAGAACTCAGTCAAGTTCAACAAAAATCAACTCTCTATATATTAGATGAGCCTACAACAGGACTTCACTTTAGAGAAATTGGCCTATTAATGAGAGTTTTAAATAAACTTATTGAAACCGGCGGCAGTGTTATTGTTGTAGAGCACAACTTAGATGTGATTGTAGGGGCTGACTACTTGGTCGACTTGGGGCCCGAGGCCGGCAAGCATGGGGGAAAAGTTGTTTTTCAGGGAACTCCACAAGAAATTATTAAGTGTAAAGCTAGCTTAACAGGACAGTATTTAAAAAAATATCTGACAAAAAACTTATGAACACGGTTATAAAACGCTTTATATCAGATTTAAAAATTTATCATAAAAGGGTTTATATAATTATTTTTTGCGGCACGATGATGAGTGCAGCTTCGGGTCAGCTCGCCATTCAAGTTAAACATCTTTTTGATAGCCTTGAGGGAAACTCTACACAAACTCTACTACAAACAGCTTACATTGTGCTGGGACTTACTTTTTTAATGGCTTTTGGACGATATTTTCATAATTTCTATACACTTTTGACCTCTGATCAGTTCAGCACAGGTTTACGCGAAAGACTTCTAAAAAAATATCTAGATTTAGATTTAAGTTTTCATCTCACCTACAAAAATGGCATTGGCGGACTACTTAGCCGCGCTATTAATGATGTAAACATTGTTCAACAGGGGTTGCGCAACACAGCTGATTTATTTAAAGAGCCACTATTATTAATTTTTCTTCTTGGTTGGCTTTTTTATTTAAATTGGCAACTCACTTTAGCTCTTTTAGTTTTTCTACCCATCGCCGCCTATATCGTAAAGCAAATTGGTCGAAGCTTAAGAAAATATAGTCAGCAAAGCCAAGTTCAATTTGAAGGGCTGACTCAAACACTACGTGAATCTTTAGAGGGGATGCGGGTCATACAAGCCTATAATCTTGAAAATTTTATGGCTAAAAGACTCTCTAAACAAGGTGATGACTATCTTCGCTCTAGAAAAAAAGCCAATAGTCGACTTGAGCTTGCCGGCCCTATCACAGAATGGCTTGCCACAGCTATTATCTGTTCGATTTTTGTCTATATGGGTTATCAAATCTCACAGGGGACAACTTCTTTAGGCGATTTCATGAGCTTTCTAACAGCACTCCTTATGCTACAAGCTCCAATTAAAAAAATTCAAGAAGGTGTTGTACGCCTACAAGAAACCTTGGTCGCTTTGGGAAGAGTGTACGAGCTTCTCGACTCTAAAAATAAAATTTCTGAGGCCACAAGCTTTAAGCCTTTCCCTAAAAACTTTAAAAAAATTGAATTCAAAAATATTTCTTTTTCATATGACACAAAGCCAATTTTAAAAAATATCAATATCAGCGTAAATCAAGGCGATGTCATCGCTCTAGTAGGCGAAAGTGGCAGTGGGAAATCCACTCTTTTAAATTTACTGGCAAGATTTTTTGATGCAACTCAAGGACAAGTTCTAATTGATGACACACCAACAATAGACATAAAACTGAGTGAGCTGCGCTCAAATATGGCCTTAGTTTCACAAGACATTTTTTTATTTAATGATAGCATTAAAAACAACTTACTTGCTGGTCACCCTGAGGCCAATCTCGATGATGCAGTTAAAGCAGCCCAATCAGCCAATGCTCACAGCTTTATCCAACGACTTGAAAATCAATACGACCAATCTATTGGCGAGCGCGGCCACAGCCTCTCTGGCGGCGAACGCCAACGACTTAGCATTGCCCGCGCCATGATCAAAAATGCTCCAATACTTTTATTAGATGAGGCTACAAGTGCTTTAGATAGCTTGGCTGAATCTGAAGTTCAGCGCGGTCTTGAGACTCTTATGCAAGGGCGTACGACCTTCGTCGTGGCCCATCGCCTCTCCCTTGTTACAAAAGCTAATAAAATTTTTGTCTTTAAAGATGGACAGATTGTCGAAGCTGGAAGTCACATGGAACTAATTTCGAATCAACAAGACTACTACCGATTCTGGCAACAGCAAACCTCGACCTAAGTACTGCAACTAGACTCTCGTCTTGGTCCGACTGTTTATTTATATCTCAAGTTGTACAAAGTTTTGACGAAAAGTACTTAAGCGCGCTTACCAAATAGCTTCTTAGAATCTTAACTGGTTGCCTGAAGTTATTTAATTTTGGAGGATTTTTATGATTAATTGGGATGAGTTTGAACATATACATGTGATCAAAAAACTCAGACATATTTTAAATTCTTGGTGGAACATTGATATTGTTTTCACTGATGAACGCGGCCAATTGCGCGGCTTTGAAGGGCAAAAAATACCTTATAGTAATCCTGCTGTTGCTAATCTCATTCAAAAAGAAGCTGGCCAACAAAGCCTCACAGATTCAGTCGTAAAAGCTATTGAGGATTTAAAACAATCAAATATGCGTTACAATGTTCGTAGATGGGATATTTCTGGATTCGACATGGCCGTTTTTCCAATTATGATCGAAAACGACTTTATGGGCTGTGTGGTCGCTATGGGTTTTATGAAAGATCCAGATGCGGCATCGCGGTTATCTGAAGTACGTGAACGCCTTGCTGCTTTTGGCTGCAGTGGTGATGTCATTGATACCTGCTTAACAAAACTTAAATGCTTAGACGATCACGATAGACAACACTTCACAGAACTCGTAGATCTTGTGGCTCAAGAGATCGTCACTCTACACTTAGAAATATCTTCTCGTGAAACCCGTATTAAAGAACTTAATAACGAGCTTGGTACTCGCTATCGATATGACAATATGATTGGCAAATCAAAGCCTATGCAAGAACTCTATTCTTTGCTTGATAAAATTAGAAATGCCGACAGCACTGTCTTAATCCAAGGGGAAAATGGAACGGGGAAAGAACTTATTGCTCGTGCTATTCATTACAACTCAAATCGCAAAGATAAAGCTTTTGTTATTCAAAACTGTTCTGCTTTTAACGATAACCTTTTAGAGTCTGAACTCTTTGGTCATATTAAGGGGTCTTTTACAGGAGCGCTTAAAGACAAAAAAGGTCTTTTTGAAATGGCAGATAAAGGAACTTTCTTTCTTGATGAAATTGGTGATACTTCACCACAGATGCAGGTAAAACTATTACGTGTTTTGCAAGAGGGCACTTTTATGCCGGTGGGAAGTACAGAAACACGTAAAATTGACGTAAGAATCATAGCGGCAACAAATCGCAACTTAAAAGAAATGGTTGAACAAGGCCTATTCAGAGAGGATTTGTATTATCGCTTAAATGTAATTAATCTTCGTGTTCCACCTTTGCGCGAACGAAAAGAAGATATTCCCGTT
>CAYMKD010000114.1:7028-7661 GCA_964390435.1 uncultured Pseudobdellovibrionaceae bacterium
AATCTTCTGAGGCCAATAGTAATGTTAAACACATGCTCACAAAGAGAGCTTTAGAAAAGCTTTATGACTATCCATGGCCTGGTAACGTTCGAGAGTTACAAAATGAAATGGAACGTTTAGTTGTTTTAGCTGGTGAAGAAACAAAAATTATCCCAGAACACCTTTCTCCAAAAATTACTGAAATCAGCGACAAAGGCAAAGTTCAAGGAGCCAGACTTCATGGTAAACTTAAAGACGCTCTTGAAGACTTAGAGCGCGATATGATTAAAGAGGGCTTGCGGCGAACTGGATGGAACAAATCTAAGTTAGCCAAAGAATTAGGCATTAGCCGAGCTGGCTTAATCATGAAAGTTGAAAAGTACGGCTTAGATAAACGTCGAATGATAAAATAACATTTTTACCACATTGACTAAATCTTAAGGGGTCTTCTAAAAAGAGACCCCTTCTTTTTATTTAAATGATCTACTAATAGGCTTACAAAGACCCGCTAATTATCACCAGATAAAATCAGCAATACTCAATGATATCAATTGCTTACTTGTTTCTTTTGGGCTTTGACAAAATCCTCTACAAATCAGTAATCCTTACAGACCTGAGAGAGTACTTTTAGGCACGACAATTGCCTTAGTAATT
>CAYMKD010000115.1:0-7642 GCA_964390435.1 uncultured Pseudobdellovibrionaceae bacterium
TGCACTTGTGGGTGCAGCTCGTCTTTAATCTGCATTATAAGCTCCCCTTAAATAAAAAAACGAGTTCACTTATGAGCGTTGCGTATCCGAGCTGCGCAATTCCTGATTGTGCAGCTCGAAGACGCAACGCACCCATAAGTGCATGTTTGAGCTTTTTTTATTTAAGGGGAGCTTATAATGCAGATTGAATACGCCCTGCTCACAAGTGAACTCGCTTTTCTAAAGTAAGGGGTTTAAAAACCTACTTTAAAATTCAAATTTCAAGGCATAAAATCGACAAAGAAGAGCCAAAACTCAGTTTATTACGCAATTTGACAATTGGCTCCGAGTTCGAAATAATTTCTAATAGGTTTCAGGGACTTAGGCTTTTTAGCGAAGCGATGTGGTGGCATGTTATTTAAAAATAAAAAACTCATTGGACTTGATATTGGCACAAGCTCTATCAAGCTTGCTGAAATGGAAGTCTCTCGGCGTAGCGCCACGCTGATTTCATTTGGTTTCGCGCCGACACCTGCGGGTGCTGTGGGTAGCGGAGAGATCACAGATATTGCGGCCTTGTCTCAGGTAATTAAAAATCTAGCAGCTGAAGTTAAAACACGAAGACGTTATGTTGCCATTGGTTTGTGGGGAACGGCTGTTATAGTAAAAAAAATTACCATTCCAAAAATTGATACTAATTTATTGTCAGAGCAAATTCGTTGGGAGGCTGAACAATATATTCCTTTTGATATTAATGAAATCAGTCTCGCCTATCATGTTTTAAAACAAGGCGGATCAGCTGACACAATGGATATTCTGCTTATAGCTGCGCAAAACGAGTTAGTTATGCAGTATGCAGAGACAATTGAAGGGGCGGGATTAAGCAGCTCTGTTATGGATGTGAGCGGATTTGCTTTAGCTAATAGTTTTGAAATGAATTACGGTGGCGAGAATAATTGCGTAGCCCTTTTAAATATTGGTGCGGGGATAACTAATTTTGTTGTAGTGAATAAGGGTGAGATCGTATTTAGTCGTGATGTGCCTACCGGCGGGCAGAGTTTTACAAATGAAATTCACAAAGAAATGGGTATCACTCTGGGAGAAGCCGAGGCATTAAAAATTAGTGCAGTTGCCGGACGTGAAGTGCCTGATGAGATTCATAGTATTATTGCGGCCACAACTGAAACCGTATGCGAAGAAGTTAATAATAGCTTCGAATTTTTTGCGGCCACCTCAAACGGTCTTGCAATCAGCAAGTGTTATTATAGCGGTGGTGGATCGGCTATGGTGGCTTTGATTGAACAACTGTCAAGAACAGTGAGTTTACCCTTTGAAAAATTTGATCCATTTTTGCGATTGAAGTTTGATGGCAAGAGCTTTTCACCATCTTACTTAGAACAGATTAAGCCTTTTGCTGGAGTTGTGACGGGGTTGGCGCTTCGACAGGTAGGTGATAAGTGATCCGTATTAATCTACTAAAAGCAGCCTCTGCTCCTCCTGGAAAAACATCTGTATCCACTGATGGAGGCGAATACAGTCAGAATGATGCTTTGGTTAGGATTTTAGTAATTATGCTGTTTCCTGCGCTACTATACACCTATGAGATTACAGTTTTGCCTGGCAAGAGAGCAGAATTAAGACGTTTGCAAAATCATTTAGTAGAATTACAAACTTTTAATCAAAGTGCACAGAATTCGGTAGTTGAAATAAAAAAATTCAAAGAAGATAAGGCAAAATTAGAAGCACAAATATCGGCTATACAAAATTTATCTAAAGATCGTATGCGTGATGTAAAAGTTCTCGATGCTATGCAAACTGTGATTCCAGAGAGAGCATGGTTAACGCATTTAGAATTAAGAAACGGCAGTTTAATCTTACAGGGATTGGCTGTAAATGACAGTGATGTGTCGGCATTTATAGACGGGCTTTCAAAAAGTATTTATTTTTCAAGTGTGAACTTACAAAGTGCAGTTGAGCAAGTGTCGAATGCAGGAAACATGAAGAAATTTGAGATTATTTGCCAATTAGAGGGTGCTATATGAGTAATCTTTTAGCTAAGCTCTCAGTTCTTCCTTATAATAAAGTGGCTGTAATTGGTGTTGTCTTCATGTTGTTTTATTATCTTATGCTATTTGACGATGGCAGTGTTATTACTGAGCAAATAAAGTCAATGCAGCAACAGGTGTCAGCTGAAGAAGTAAAAAAACGAGATAGTGAAGCAGCTCTTCAAGAAGAAGCTCAGGTAAAACAAGATGTAGGAGTTTTGGCTGAACGTTTTAAAGAAGCTTCTGCAAAACTTCCTAATGATTTAAATTCCTCTGTTATGATTCGTGCTATTCAGAGAGTCGCTAAAGCGTCAGGTAGTAATATAAAAAGTATTAGGCCTCTTAAGTCATTTATATCTGATGTGGTTGAAGGACAACCCATTGATGTTCAAGTAGAAGGTGAGTTTGGTCAGTTAACACTGTTTATTTATTATATTGCAAGTTTCGAGAGAATTGCAAAAATGCAAAACTTTCGGATAGTAAAAACTGATGAAGCATCAAAAGACAATAAGTTGCGTTTAGAGGGGCAAGTAGTAAGTTATCGATATGCATCTGGTCAGGGAGCTAAGCAATGAAGAAGTGGCAAGAGTACCTCGCCTACGGCTTCAGCACCTTATTTGCCATTGTTTTGGCATTCTTTATAAGCTCGCAATTTGTGGGGCGCAGTCTTTCACAAGATGAAAATCTTCCAGCGCCCTCTGAAGGAGAAGTTCCTGCTGAACTACTCAGTGGTTCGGAGTCAGCACCTGAGCCAACAGAGTCAGCAGTTCAAGAAAAAAATAAATCTCAAGCGAGCGATAGTGGTGAAGAGGCGCAAGAGAATCAAGGTGATTCTCAGGAGCTTGCTACAGATCTTTTGCCTGATAGTGATGGGTTGGTGGATCTCTCTATTCAACCTTCGCCGGATGCGACAGAGGGTTATGTATATGATCCGTCGAATCGTCGCGATCCGTTCCAGCCTTATGCTGGTGTTCGTAATATGATTGTAACTAAAAATAAAATAGAAATTCCTCTTGAACCTCTACAAAGGTATGATCTGGACCAGTTGAAAGTCGTGGGAATTATGTGGGATGTGGGGCGACCGCGCGCCGTGATTGCGGATCCGGCAGGACAGCTGCATACTGTATTTAGGTCACAAAAACTGGGTCGTAATAATGGTCAAGTGGCTGTGATTCGAGAGGGAGAGCTCGTTGTAGTAGAGACTTTTGAGGACCAAGGACAGGTTAGTAAAAACGCACGAGTGTTGAAGATTGAAAAGTAATTTACGGAGGCGATGTGAAAGGATTCATTAAGCTTCTGCTCTTGATCAGCTTAACAAGTATGATCAGCAGCTGTGGCTCAGCACCAACAGAAGATGACGATAGCTACAGCACGGATGTACCTGCAGCAGAGGATACTGGAAATGTTGGCTCAGATGAATTCTCTGATGACTTTTCTGATGACTTTGGTACGCAGAGTGATCAAGCAATAGTTCCTGAGCAAGAGGCTCCGGTAGATGAATTTGATGAATTCTCTGATGAAACAGATTCTCAAGCATCTCAAGAGGAAATTTTTGATGATGAATTTAATCAAGTTGAAGAGGCTCCACAAATAGAAGAGTTTGCTGATACTCCTCCTCCGCCAATCATAGATGAGTCTCCAGTACAAGAAGAAGCTCCTATGCAAGAGTTTGCAGAAACTCCAGCAATGGGTTCTGCTGTAAACATCACAGGCTTAGATTACAAGGCAAATGAAAATGGCGGAACTTTAGTCATTGAGGCTTCAGGGCCTGCAACTTATACAACAAGAATGAATACGGATAACAACCAGTTAGTGGTTGAAGTTCAAAATGCAACGCTACCTGAAAAACTCAAAAGGCCACTAAACACTCGAGATTTTGCTGGCACAGTAGGTTCCATTGATGCTTATCAAAATCCTGGTTCAACGACAGCGCGAATTGTTGTACAGCTTCGCCCAGGAGCGCCAGAGCCTGTTGTGAGTCAAGAGGGCAATAGTATTTTAGTTATGACAAGTCCTTCGCTATCAGAGTCTGTTAATACGATAGCGGAAACACCAGCTCCAGTTCCGCAAATAGAGAGTACGGCGAATGACGGCCCAATTTTGCCAGGAAAGAGTTTAGATGACTTTTTATCTGGCAACACGAAGTTCTATGGAACTCCTATTAATATTGTGACTAATGAAATGGATTTAAAAGAAGCCCTTAAATTTATTGCTGATGAGAGTGGCGCCAATTTAGTTATTTCAGATGATATTAAAGGCACGATTAGTTTAAAATTAAGGCAAGTTCCATGGGATCAAGCTCTTGTTGTTATCATGAAGGCCCGAAAGTTAGGTTATACTCGTCAAGGCAGCATTTTAAGAATTGCTCCTTTAGTAGATATTCAAGCAGAAGAAGCTGAGGCTCAAAAGCTAGCTGATTCTCGGCGTACAGTTGAGCCTTTAAAAGTGAAGATGATTCCTATTAGTTATTCAAAAATGGATGATCTTGTAAAACAAGTAACTGCTTTTTTGAGCACTAGAGGTAAGGTTGTTGGTGATAATCGCACCAGTGCTCTGATTGTTACTGATATTGAAGAGAGTATTTCTAAAATAGAAAAGCTTGTACAGAGTTTAGATATTGCGCCACCGCAGGTTTTAATTGAGGGTAAAATAGTAGAAGCAGGCGAAACCTTTGAGCGCTCTGTGGGTATAAATTGGGGAG
Source organism: uncultured Pseudobdellovibrionaceae bacterium (assembly GCA_964390435.1). Lineage (GTDB taxonomy): Bacteria > Bdellovibrionota > Bdellovibrionia > Bdellovibrionales > Bdellovibrionaceae > CAYMKD01. The sequence goes on from CAYMKD010000115.1 coordinate 4,726, forward strand.
CGGCTGGGGTAACTAGTAAGATAGGTAAAAGTAAACAAGGGCCAATTAACTTGTTACCGACTCTTGCAGTTTCTCCAGGAACGAGTTCAGCAAGTGCTTTTTCTGGTAATTTTGCTTTAGGTACTTTAGATATTTTAGGGGATTTAAGCGCCACCTTGGCTCTTAATGAAAAGCAATCCAACGTTAAAGTCCTCTCTTCTCCTCGAATTGTAACTTTGCATAATCAGGTGGCTGAGATTACTCAGGTACAAGAAATTCCTATTATTTCCTCAATTCCACAAGCAACAGGCCCAGCGCAAAAGCAGGTTGTTTTTAAACCAGTGCAGTTAAAACTCAATGTGACTCCTCAGGTTACGGCTGAGGGTGGTGTGATGCTCAATTTAGATGTTATGCGTGAGTTTCCAGGTGAAATAGTGGATCAAGAAACAATGGCTAGAGCGGTTAACAGAAGATCAGCAAAAACCACAGTTCTAGTACAAAATGGTCAAACGGCTGTTATTGGTGGGATTTATCAAAATGATGCAACTATTTCTGAGACGGGTGTGCCGTGGCTAAAAGATATTCCAGTACTTGGTTATTTATTTAAGAGTAAATCTCGTACGAATGAGAAAACGGAACTTCTTATTTTCTTAACACCTAAAGTCCTTGCGAGCAGTTCTCCTTCAAATGACGGAGGATCTTTTTAATGAATTTAAAAAATATTTTTAAGCTAAGCCTTATAGTTGCTTTTTTATTTTTTAATTTAAGTTGTGATGAAAAAGAAGAAAATGAAAATCTATCTATTTCATTAGCCCCTACTGAGGTTTCCATTTTGAGAGGAGAGGCTTTATCGTGCGAACAAGTATTTAATCCACCTATAGATGGAGTTAAAGCGATTCTCCCTTTTCGCCTCTTTTTTACAAACTTACTGTTAACTTGGAAAGCAGCAGATGCGAATCTTAATCTTGTACAAATGAGTTTTTATATCAAGGACTCTCATTTTACGAATGGCGAGTATAAGTGCAATTTTGTGACTGATGAAATTACAGCTTTGCTTGCAAATCAAACTGGGGTATCTACTAGTGATCCTCTTCAAATTACAGCGGCTACAAGCGCTGATATACCAAGTGTAGTTTCAACTAATACTGCCGCTTGTAGAGTGCATTGTGGTGGGATTTCGTTAGTAGATGAAAATGCTCCTTTTACTGCCCGTGGGTTATTTAAAGTTCAAGGGTATTCAATAAATACGAGTGGCGAGCAAGAAAATCAAAGCGCTGACTTTGATGTCCTCGTTAGATACTCTCCTTAAGCGAGAGTCGTTTTTTGTCCAGATCTGCGTTATAAATATAAGAGCTGCCCAGTCTTCAAACAATTATCAAATAGGGTTTTTAACGAACGTTACAGATAATTAAAAATTATTTTTTTGAATTTGTCAGTAAAGTAACTTAAGACTGCGCCTATGGATCTTTTTACGCAAATTCCATTAGAGAATTTAACGGGCACACCTCTTGCTGAGCGCCTTCGCCCCAAAAAAGTGCAAGATATTATTGGGCAAGAAAAGTCTATTGGCCCTCATTCTGTTTTTTATAAACTTTTAAAAAGTGGTCGTATCCCAAGTGTGATTATTTGGGGGCCACCGGGCACAGGAAAAACAACTTTTGCGCAAACTCTCTCTCAGGAGTTAGATGCGTTTTATATTGCGGAAAACGCTGTGGAAAGTGGAGCTAAACGCTTGCGGGAAATTGGCGAGGCGGCGAGAGTTCGTAGGCGCGCAGATGGCAAGCAAACTATATTATTCGTAGATGAAATTCATCGTTTTAACAAAGCCCAACAAGATGTACTCTTACCTTTTGTTGAAAAAGGAGAGTTGATTCTCGTTGGGGCGACCACTGAAAATCCGAGCTATGAAATCAATCATGCTCTTTTATCTCGCACACGCTTACTCGTATTTGAACGACTCACTAATAAACATCTTCAAGAGCTTGCACAAAAAGCCCTTTCTTTAGAGTCTTTAACTTTAAATCAGCTAGTAGCAACAGAGTTACAAGCAACCCTTTTTGATTGGGCGGATGGGGACGCGCGTAAACTCTACAATATTTTAGATATTCTCATTTCGATTTATAGAGTTCAAAGTTCAACTCATCTTAAAGCAAACTTAGATCTAACAAAACTAGATTCTACACAGGAAAACTCAGCAGATCCCCTTTCCCACTGGCCTTTACGAGAAGAGGGATTAGAGCTTGTTCGTGGAGCGAGTTTTATTGGTTACGATAAAGCATCAGCTCATCATTATGATGTGATATCAGCTTTTATAAAAAGTGTTCGTGGCAGTGATGCCAATGCAGCACTTTACTATTTAGCAAGAATGATTAAAGGTGGGGAGAGTCCTACTTTCATTGCCAGGCGCTTAATTATTCTAGCTTCAGAAGATATTGGTAATGCTGATCCTCGAGCTTTAGCTGTGGCTGTTAATGGGGCACAAGCTGTTGAGATGATTGGTTTGCCAGAAGGAGCCATAACCTTAGCGCAAGTAACAACTTATTTGGCTTCAGCACCCAAATCCAATCGCTCTTATATGGGATTAAAGAGAGCTCAAGAGCTTGTTGAAACTCATGGGACTTTGCCGATTCCGCTTGATCTGCGGTCATCTAAAACATCACTGAGTAAAAGTGTTGGATACGGTAAAAGTTATCAATATCCACATGATGAACCCAAAGCTTGGGTGGAGCAAACTTACTTACCTGATGAGCTTAAAGAAGAAGTTCTTTATGAGCCTGCCGAGCGCGGTTTTGAAAAGCAAATCAAAGCTTATTTGGAATGGCTTAAGCAATAGTCACTTGCCATAATAGTCCAGAAGATATTATGATAGTGTCTGTAATTGGCTTATTTTTTGCTTAAAAAATAAATAATTTAAAAAAAAAAATTTTGATAATTTTGT
>CAYMKD010000116.1:0-1440 GCA_964390435.1 uncultured Pseudobdellovibrionaceae bacterium
CTTTGCGGATTAACCTTTAAATCTGCTAACGATAAAGTTTTTACTGGCGTTCCTTTATTAGTAATATTAACTGCAAAGTGAATTAGACAAGAGCTTGGACTTGGAGCTGCAATACTAATTGATAGCTTTTTTTTATTTAAAAATAAGTCATCGCCATCTCGCACCAGCTTTTCACCTAATTTGGGATTAAAAGATATAATTGCTTCTCGAACAATATTTGCAAAAAGCCTTTGTAGTAAAACAGTACTAAATAAATCTTTCTCAAAAATTTCTATTATGAAGTGAAGCATACGATCACCTGCAATAGGTGATTTTGCCAACAGGTCTTCGCCATCGAGCATATGCTCAAAGCTCACATTGCAAGCCCCTTGCCAAGCGATGATCGAATCTCCTAAAATTCCATGCTCTAAATAAGCATACAAAGATTTTAGTTGTGTACCATCATAGGCAAATGACTTTGTTAAGTATTTAGATTTTAACTGCACCTAAAACTCCCTTAATTCAAAAAACATTTATCTAGATTTATTTGATTGGCACTGAGAGCTCTTTTAAATCTCTGACAAGATTCACATTGCCCACACCACTTATCGTGCGCTAAATAACAGGGCCACAGTTGCTGCCAATCCCATTTAAAATTTATAGCCATCTTAATAATTTCACTTTTAGTTAGATCTTGAGAAAAGCAAAAGGTTTTTAATTTATTTGCCGTCGAGAAATGAAACGATCGATCAAGTGCCTTTAAATAATCTTTAGAATTATCCGGAAAGGTTGTTGCCTCTTCAAGATTGAATCCAGGAATAATATAATCACACTTTAGGGCCTCAGCAAATCCGGCTGCGATATTGAGTAAAATTCCATTTCTGTTTGGAATCCACACCGAGCTTGCTGTTTGCTGGGAAATTTTTAAATCATCAATCTTCACTTCATGACCTGATGGAACTTGTTCTTTTTGATTCACTAAAGCCGTATTTGTAAACTTTTGAAACCACGGCAATTCAATCACTTCATGTGATACTTTTAAGAGTTCACATTGCTTTTGTGCTGAAGCTATTTCTTTTGCCGCTGCTCGCTGACCATAATTAAAGGTTATAGCAAGTTTTACCTTCATTTCTTTATGAGCTTGCCAAAGATTAAAAGATGAATCTAACCCACCTGAAAGTAAAACTAAAGCTGAGCTCATGTTATATTAATCTCTTTGCTGTTATTTTTCTCACTTAGGATCTCAAGCTCTAATGCATGATCATTGGGCTTTAAATCTCTAATAATTAATTGAATTGTTTTTGAACCACGGAATTCATTCCATTGAGGTTCTGCTAAAATATCTATTAATTTATGATTTGTTAGATAATCTCTTTGTTCGAGTGTTGGTGAAAATAAAAGAGCCACCTGTTTTGCAAATCCCCTTTTCACTTGCAGACGCAAATGCCCTCCCCTTAATTC